>DATDOR010000024.1:0-9970 GCA_035293165.1 Anaerolineales bacterium
TTTCTCAGTTGAGGAAAAAAATTGCTCCTTTGAGAATAAGTCTACCACGCGCTGCGTAAATGCCCGGGCAAATTCGTAAGGTGTATCCCCTCGCTGAGAAGGGACGGATAATTGCTTCCCCACAGGGCGTAAACGAGAATACAGAATTCCAACGGTCTCATCTGGGGAGAGGTTTCGTAACCGCCAGGCATCCAGCAATCCCCAGCCGAGCACCACCATCGGAGAAATGAGCAAAAAAACAACGACTCCCCAAGCGACCCACCGGGCTGCGCGCATCCAAACAGGTTCAAACGGGGTTTGCGGAATAGCGAAATCAATTGTCAATTCGGGCAGCGTTTCACTCCGCACTATTTCCGGTTGGCCGCCGGTTGGCTCGAAAGGAACCCATCCAATTCCTGAAAAATAGACTTCAACCCAAGAATGGGCGTCCGCAGCCGTAATCACATACCGGTCATTCGCTGGATCATAGGTCCCGCTGGCGAAACCCACTGCTATCCGAGCGGGAACACCAGCCGCCCGCGCGAGGACAACCATTGCACTCGCATAATAATCACAATACCCCCTTTTCAGATCAAACAAAAAATAATCCACAATATCCCGGTCAGTTGGCGGAGCAGGCAAGTCCAGAGTATAGGGGAATGCGCGCAGATAATGTTCGATTGCCACGGCAATATCATATCGGTTTGAACGACCAACACCCAGCCCGTAAGCCACATCATAAACACGATCAGGAATCCCTTCCGGCAGAGAAAGATAACGAACACGTACCCAATCCGGCAAAATCGGATCGGCTGCGCGTAGCTGGGACGCGTTGATCAGCGGATAAATGGAGTCGGCCTGGTATTCGCTTTGCACGACCCGCCCGGCAAATTGGTCGAGGCGTTCTTCCCCATTAAGGGGCGCACGCCAGGAAATCGTAAAGGGCCAGTTGATAGTGGCAATGTCCCCTGCAGCAAAGATAAAATTGTCCTGACTCTCTAACAACTGCACATGTTGTCGAATCAATCGTTGAGATTGTCCAACCGGTTCGAGCGCGTATCCTCCCTCTTTATATTGATTAATAACGATATCTTGGGTCTCCCACCCCAGACCTTTGTAAATATCATAAGTGAAACCACGCCAATAATATCGGGGGGAATAATCTGCGGCCGGGTCTTCCACCTGGATCATCATGACCATTTCCTCTGCCAGTTCCGGGCCTGACCCAATCAGATGGGACCGCGGCAAGCCACCCGCCAAAACTCGATCATAGGGGCCTGGGACGGGCGTTGGAATTGTAAACCCCAGCGATTCACCAATATCTGTTCTTGGGTTTTGGGCAGCTTCGGCAATCCTTGCCGGACTTTTCAACCAGTCAACGATTTGTTGAAAGGTAAATGTGGGCGAGATCGCAGCTGCCACCGTCAAAATAACTACCACAGTTCCAATGGCAACCAATGCATCCAGGCGTAAATCTTCCGCATAATCCACCTTACGCTGGTTCCAACTCCTTTCACGGGAATGTAGATTGTTCACACCCATCAGCAAAAACATCAATCCGACAAAACTTGCTAAAACCAGGAATTCTTTTTGCCGGACGTATGAAAAACTAATCGCTAACAAAATTCCCACGGGAAGCAATGCCATCAGCGGATGGGCATTCCGTCTGAGTGACCACCCAGACCAAAAAGCAATCACCCACAAACCAACGCCCCACAAGACGAGGGTAGCCACTTTATCATATTCAATATTTCCAAATACCAGACCGTTCAACCATAATTGTACAGGGATCAAAACTGCATTGAATGCATTCGTAAACTGAGCTAAGTTTAAATCCAAAGCGATTAGGGCGGGTTCAACGGGTAATGTGCGATCCAACAAGGTTCGGATCAGGTATAAGATAGCATTGATCGCGTATATCAAGGGGCGGAGCAATTTCCCCACATGAAACCATTGCAACCAAACACCACTTAATATCCCTAATCCCCAACCCGACCAGGCGTTGATCCGCTTCCGTCCAATGGCCCAACCCAAACAGATTGCCCCAAACACAGTAGTTGTCAACCAACTCTGCTCGTCGTCCAAACCGCGCACCACCCTTGCCAGAGAGAATAATAAATTCACCTGAGTCGCCATCAGCAAACTAATCATCGCGATGGTACGCAACCCAACTTTGCGGCGAAGAAATCTTAATAGGATTGGGAGATAATCCATCTTTGCGGTCTACATTTCCTTCCAGGCCAAATCGCCAGGTGTTTTTTCGAGAAATGCCCGGCTGCTTGCGGTTTTATGCCATGCCCAATGGCCCTGCTGGCCCGGCCGCGCTTCGGGTCGATCAAAATACTCGCGAGAGAGCAAATTACGAGAAACGCCCAATTCGCCCAACAAATTCATGACCGCTTGGGGAGGATATGCTGCTTTAAATTTTAAAGGCGGATAACTTGTAGGATCGAGCAATAAGATCGTGGGGATTGCACCCCGACGGAGCAATGGCATTAAGGTGTCCACCCAGGAAGGGTCCGTGTTGGAGGTAATCAGGATCAGGCTTGGATTCTGGCGAAAAACAGGCCGGGCCAGGTCTAGCAAACGGTCAATCGAACAATCCCCCGCCGAAGCCAGGGCAAGCGCCCGCATGATGGATTGGCGATGTTCTTCCCCGTGCCGGGGAGGAAGCCAGGTTAAAGTTTCACCATGTGTCACCAATCCGACCGGATTCCCCGAAAACATTCCCCGGTCTGCTAACGAGGCAGCCAGGATAACAGCATGTTCCTCGTTTGAGTCGAAACCATTGCCGACGATTGTTTTTTGGTCGAGATCAAGAAATATCCACCAATCGCTGGCGGGGGTGTTGTCCAGGTTTCGAACATAAAATCTGTCCTTTCGCGCGGTCGTCCGCCAGTGAATCAGACGAAGGCTGTCACCGGGATAATATTCACGGACGCTCGACACACTGATCGTTTCTTCCAGGGCATCACGTCGCGGGCGTCCATCTCCAGCGCGCCCACCCGGAGCCACTTCAATGAACGGCAACGGAATAATGGGCGGGGTCACGAGCAAAGTGTTTACCACCGGATGTTCTAGCGTCAAGTCGAATATTCCCAGCGGATCGCCCGTGTGAATCGTGACAGGCCCTAACGAAAAAACACCCCGGCGCGTACACATTCCACTGGTATGCCATTTGCTATGATTTCCAGCCGCCCCCACCGAGGCGACGCGACTGGGTTGGTATTCGGGAATTGTGGATTGGTAATTGACTTCCATCCACAAACCCGGTGCCCAACCCTTGTTGTGGAGTTCAAATTGCTCTTCTAACCGGTCTCCCACCTGCGCCCATCCAAAGCGCATTCGCCGGATAAAGGATATCCCCTTCGCGAGGGACTGCACCCAAAAATACCCGACCAACAAAGCCCCGCTTAATCCAACAAATAAAACAACCCAACCACGATAGGACTCCAGCACATACATCACCAGCACGACGCCAACCAGGGTCGGAAGCAATCGAGATTTCAGCGCAATCTTTGTCTTCATTGTTCAAGATATTCCATCCGCGCCCATTGGCGAAGCAAAGTACAGGCGCGGTATCGCTCCTCCCCATATTCGTCCCGAAGATGATCCAACACGCTAACTACTCGGGAAAAGCCAATCTCCCTCCCCCAGGCCACCAGCCCGCGCGGGTATCTAACTCCTAAGCGCATTGCAAGGTCTATCGTATCCACATCAGCGACCCCCTCCAAAACAGCAAATGCAGCTTCGTTAATCAACATCCCAATCACACGCGGCAGAATCAAACCGGGGCTATCATTGATCCATAGCGGGATTCGCCCCAGGCTGCGGACAAAATCTTCTGCCTCCTGCCGTACATGATCCGCAAGCAAGGACGTGGCAATAAGCGTCACCAATGTGCCATTACAGAAAAACAGCCCATCAAAACCGACAAGCGTCTCCGGGTAATCCAGCCAGGCAGCGATTTCGGTGAGAGAAATGTCCGCACACTGGCAAAACAATGGCACATCGGGAGGTAAGGTGGCATCCATTTGAACAACCGCTTCCCGTAACCCTTCGTTTTTCCCGTTCAATACCAACCCCGCGAGGGGAGACATTTCGGGAACCGGCTGGTGAAGGATTGCGTATCCCGACCGCTCACACAGACCTGCCAAACCGGGGGCAAAGCTACCTTCCGACAAAATCAGTGTCCCGGCATTGTCACCGACTTCTGGCGGGGAGGGTGGGGTGCTCTCTTCCACACCCGCATGGTAATCGTAAAACCCCCGCCCGGTTTTGCGTCCGAAGCGCTTGGCCTGCATCATCTGGATTTGAATCCAGTGTGGTCGGTACCGGGCTTCGCCAAAGGTCTGCTCATACATAGATTTCATCGCCGTCGCATTGATATCCACCCCGATCAGATCCATTAACCGAAACGGCCCCATCCGAAACCCCCCACCCAGTTGCAACGCCCAATCAATTTGTTCATGTGTCGCGACGCCCTCCCCCAACAGACGCAAACTCTCCCCATAAAAAGGGCGGGCGATGCGATTGACAATGAAACCCGGTGTATCGCGGGTGATGACGGGCGTTTTGCCCATTTGTTCGGCGAGGGCAACCAGGGTGTCCACAGTTTTCTGGCTGGTCAGTGCGCCGCGTACCACTTCCACAAGGGGAAGGACAGGGGCTGGATTGAAGAAATGCATTCCCGCAACCCGTTCGGGCGTGGATACGGCAGAGGCAATTGCCGTCACGGCCAGAGTGCTGGTATTCGTGGCAAGGATGGCATCTCGAGAACATATTCTTTCCAGGCGGGCCATTAAATCTTGCTTGAGATCGAGGTCTTCGGGTGCGGCTTCGAGGATGACGGAGGCGGAGGCCAGGGGTTCCAGGTCAGTGGTGAGCGTTACGTCTGTAATCCGTTCGCCCATTCCCTTCCGAGACAGGAACTGTTCTAGATACGATCGGGCCTGATCCAACATAGCAGGAACCACGTCTTGCAAGATGACTTGATGTCCGGTGTAAAGGGCGACGAGCGCAATCCCACTGCCCATCGTCCCCGCGCCGATGATGCCGATGGTTGTAGGCTGATTCATTATTCTCCTCTAAATTGTGGAGGGCGTTTTTCTAAAAAAGCTTGCATTCCCTCTTCCTGATCTCGGGTGTCGAATAGCAAAACAAAATTACGCCGTTCGACCATCATCCCATCGCGCAGGGTGGTTTCGACCCCGTATTTGAGCGCCTCACGAGCAAGTCGAATGGCAATTGGGGGCCGGGCAGCAATGGTACGGGCAAGTTCTTTTGCCTCCTCCAGATATCGCTCTACAGGAACGACCCGGTTGACCAATCCGTAATTGAACGCTTCTTGTGCGTTGATTGGCTCACCCGTCAAAACCATTTCCATCGCCCGGTATGGGCCAATGGCTTTGGTGAGCCGCTGAGTGCCGCCCGCTCCAGGCATGACTCCCACTTTAACTTCTGGTTGGCCAAAACGGGCCGTTTCCGAGGCCACGATCAGGTCACAAGTCATCGCCAGTTCGCATCCACCGCCAAACGCATACCCGCTGACGGCAGCAATGAGGGGTTTCTCAATGGCCTGGATTCGTTGCCAATATTGGCGTGTGTTCGTCCGAATGATGTCAATTGGCGTGGCGGTGACCATGGCCTGGATGTCTGCGCCAGCGGCAAAGGCGCGGTCATTTCCGGTGATGATAATCGCCCTGATGAGGGGATCGGCGTCTAAAGTTTCAAGCACCTGACATAGGGCATCCAAGACAACAGGGCTGAGGGCATTGAGAACTTTCGGGCGGTTAAGGGTGACGATGCCAATGTGGGAGCCATCTCTTTCGAGTATGATAAATGATTCGGTCATAAAGTTTTCTCCTGAAGTTTCAGGATTATTGTATCCGATATGGAAAAATGTGAAGTGAACAGGTTATAATTTTAGGTATGGATGTTCTTGGTATTGACATTGGAGGTACAGGCATCAAAGGCGCGCCCGTTAACACGCAAACGGGTGAACTGCTCACCGAACGATATCGTTTGCTCACGCCCCAACCCTCAACTCCAAAGGCTGTTGCTGAAACCCTGCATCAGGTCGTTCAGTTTTTCGATTGGTGTGGGCCGATTGGGGTTGGATTTCCAGCCGTCGTCCGTAATGGTGTGACGTTGAGCGCAGCCAACGTGGATGATGGATGGATCGGCACGGATGCATCCACCCTGTTCGAGAAAACGACGGGTAACCCGGTCCGGGTGGTCAATGATGCCGACGCAGCGGGTCTGGCAGAAATGCGGTTTGGGTCAGGTCTTGACCAGAACGGGCTGGTGTTGATTGTCACGATTGGGACGGGATTGGGAACGGCTTTATTTATCAATGGCCAGTTGGTTCCCAATACTGAGTTTGGACATATTGAAATTGGCGGCAAAGATGCAGAGTTGAAAGCTTCTGACACCGCGCGCATCCGAGAAGATTTATCCTGGAAGAAATGGGCGAAGCGGTTCAACCGTTATCTGCAAACCCTGGAAAAACTTCTGTCGCCCGATGTAATTATCCTTGGCGGCGGCGCCAGTAAAAAAGCGGATAAATTTCTACCCTACCTAAATGTGCAGGCAAAACTGATGTTGGCTTCGATGCTCAACGAAGCAGGAATTGTTGGCGCGGCTTTAGCTGCAGAACGGAGTTAAAAGATGCCTAATTCAACGAAAACGAAAAACGAAGAAAAAACGACTGTTTACGACCTTAAGGACCCCAACCTTTACATCAACCGCGAGTTAAGTTCGCTGGAAATGTTCCGCCGTGTATTGGAAGAAGCACAAGATGCAACCAATCCTCTCCTCGAACGGGTTAAGTTTTTATCCATCGTTGGAAGTCTTTTGGATGAGTTTTTCATGGTGCGCGTCGGAGGGCTAAAACTACAGAACGACGCGGGGGTGGTGGAGTTTTCTATTGACGGCCAAACACCCGCCGAACAGCTTGCCTCCATTCGGAAAGTGACGTTCGATCTACTGCGCGGAGCTAGAAGTTGCTGGCAGAAAGATCTATTCCCCCGTCTGGCTGAGGCAGGTGTACATATTCTTGATTACAAAGAACTAAGTGAGAAACAAATTCAGCAGGTCCAGGATTATTTCGAGGAAATGATTTTCCCCGCCCTCACGCCCTTAGCCGTAGACCCGGGACATCCGTTTCCTCACATTTCTAACCTGAGTTTAAACCTGGCGGTGACTATTCGTGATCAAAACGGTGAAGAACGCTTCGCCCGCTTGAAAGTACCCAGTTCACTGCCACGCCTCATGCCGCTTAAACGCTCTTCAGGGAGTGTCCGTGCGGATGGTACAGTCCCATACAACCATTACTTTGTCTGGCTTGAACAGGTCATCGCTGCGAATTTGAACCGGTTGTTTGCCGGACTGGAAATCGTTGACACGCACCCATTCCGGGTCATTCGCAATGCCGATATGATCATCCAGGAATTGGAAGCGGATGATTTGCTAGAGACGATGGCAGCGAGTGTACGAGACCGGCGGTTCGGCTCTATTGTTTATCTGGCTGTTCATGAGAAAATGCCAACTCGCCTGCGCGAAATGCTCATTGAAAATCTCGAAATGGATGCCCGTGATGTATATATCCTCGGCAACCCCTTAGGGTTGAGCGATCTATTTAGTATCGCACAAATAGATCGCTACGATTTGCGAGACCAACCTTTTCAACCTGCCCTATCCATCCAACTCCGAAGCGAGCACCACGATGGGAATCTATTCAATGCCATTCGGCGCGAAAATATTTTGCTCCACCATCCTTATGACTCTTTCACTCCCGTCGTAGATTTTATTAAAGGCGCCGCCCGTGATCCCAATGTTCTGGCGATTAAACAGACTTTATACCGGGTAGGCCGTAATTCCCCAGTCGTCAACGCACTCCTCGAAGCCCGCCGGGAATATGGCAAAGAAGTTGCCGTCTTAGTCGAACTCAAAGCCCGTTTTGATGAGGAAAGCAATATTAGCTGGGCCAAAGCTCTGGAGCGGGAAGGCGTACATGTCATTTATGGCCTGTTGGGGTTGAAGACACACTCGAAAATTGCCCTGGTGGTTCGCCGGGAAGGGGATTCGATGCGCCGCTACCTGCATTTGGGTACGGGTAACTACAATGCCGTGACGGCCACGCTTTACGAGGACTTTGGCTTATTCACCACCGACGATGACCTGGCTGCAGATGCAACAGACTTGTTCAATTACCTGACGGGGTACTCCTCCAAAACCGATTACCGCAAAATGCTCGTTGCCCCTATCAATCTACGTCCGCGGATGACTGCATTAATTGAGCGCGAAATCGAATTAGCGAAACAGGGGAAAGATGCCCGGCTGATCTTTAAGATGAACTCGCTTGTGGACAAACCCATGATACGCTTGTTATATCAGGCTTCACAAGCCGGGGTCCACATTGATTTAATCATTCGCGGGATATGCAGCCTGCGTCCGGGCATCCCTGGTTTGAGCGAAAATATCCAGATTACAAGCATTGTCGGACGTTTTCTAGAGCACAGCCGCATTTACTATTTCCATAATGATGGCAATGAAGAGGTTTACATGGGCAGTGCAGATTTAATGACCAGGAACCTGGACCGGCGGGTTGAGATTCTTTTCCCCATCGAAAACCCACAAATGATTCATCATATCCATGCTGATATTCTTAAGATGTATCTGAGCGACACCCGCAAGGCCCGCATGATGCAATCGGACGGTTCCTATACCCGACCCAAAGCGAACGGAAATGGCAAGGAACCGATTAATGTACAGGAGTGGTTTATCAAAAGTCGCTTTGGGAACATTCGATAATCGTTTAGAGAACGAACCATGCCCCAATTCAAGCCCGGCCAAAAGGCCACACTCTCCAAAACCTTTACTGAAGCCAACGTTCAAGCCTTTGCCGAAGCCTCCGGCGATAAAAACCCCGTTCATCTGGACGAAGCCTATGCACAAACGACCCGGTTCGGTAAACGGATTGTCCATGGAATGCTCGTCGCAGGGCTGATTTCTGCCGTCTTAGGAACCCAACTCCCTGGCCCGGGGACGATTTTTCTCGGCCAGGAACTTAGTTTCAAAGCCCCGGTTTACATTGGGGATACCGTTACAGCAGAAATCGAAGTCGCTACTGTCCGAGATGGAAAGCCTATCGTCACGCTCAAAACCAATTGCTACAATCAGGATGGTACGCTGGTAATTGAGGGCAAAGCAATCGTTATGTATCCTTTATGACACGAATTGATCTGTTGTTGACAGACCCTTTTCCGATCAGTATAATCTACCCAAATTGTAACTGCTCAGGCTAAGGCAGATGAATCGCCGAAAAAAAGGTGTGCGTGGGGGTGTACACCCCCACGCACACCTTTTTTTCGGGTCATTTCCACTCCAGGCTTTGTAGTTAGCCCAAATTAACACCCCATCCCCCACCGGGAGGAGTAAGCGGCCAGACAATCTACCAGAGATGGAATGCCATAGGCTGAGAGCATCCTCAAATTTCCCCGCTGAATGTCGCCCGGTTTGTTATTGAAGAAATTTAATTGTTAATGGGCAATGGTTAATTGTTATTTATGCGATTTGACAATAACAAGTAAAAATTAACAATTAACAGCCAACAATTAGAAATTAGACCCATACGGGTAAGCCCGTTATAGCGAAACCCTGGTGATTGCCAGGGAATGAGTGCGGCAGCATTTTTGTTGCCGAATTGAGGTGGTACCGCGAACCCTTTCGTCCTCATGTGGATGGAAGGGTTTTTTGTTTTTATTTTTTTGGATCAACCATGTCTCTCGACAAACGCTACCAACCCGCTACAACCGAACCCCGCCTGCAACGCGCCTGGCAGGAACAGGGAACCTACCACTTTGACCCCAACTCGCCCGCGCCGGTGTACTCCATTGACACCCCACCCCCTACCGTTTCGGGCCGTCTGCACCTGGGGCACGTGTACTCGTACAGCCACGCCGACTTCATCGCCCGCTACCGCCGGATG
>DATDOR010000025.1:0-9889 GCA_035293165.1 Anaerolineales bacterium
ATGCATACGCGTTCACCTGGGCGAGGTAGCGAACGCAGAACGCACTCAGGTTCCGGAGCCCCGTCGGCATCTGGCCGGTGACGAGCGCCGCGAACCTGTTCGAATCTCTTGGCCATCGCCTCCACGGTGCCAGGAATCAGAATATTGCCCTGGCAGCTAAAGCCGGCGCCCACTATATGACCGGCCCAGGCAAAACAGTCAGATCCGGTATAAGCCGCCGCCTGCCCTTTGGCGTCGACCATGCCCACCTGGCGCTGGCTGCGGCTCTCGTCTGAATCCACCAGCAGTTTGACAGCTTCTTCCGCACTGTGACCCTTTTCCATAAGGTCCAAGCCTTGCGAACCATATAGGACGTTTGCATAGGATTGGGTTGCAACGGCTCCAGCACCAGCCCGCGCCCAGCCAACCACGGCGCCTACGGCAAGGAACTTTGACTGAACCGCAACCCCCCACTCTTGCTTGCCCGGGTCGTAAGCGACGATCGAGAAAGTGGCAATTACGGTCATTGGGGTAGCAAAAGTATAAGGCAAAAGTCGCCTAGTCTCTAACATCATCAAAAAAGCCCGAATGGGCTTTTTTGTTACCGAAGCGTAGATAGAGACCTGTTCTCTGGAAGAACAGCAATGAAGGAGATTGCTTCGTCGCCCCATTCCCCTTCACTGCGTTCAGGGTCAGGGCAGGCTCCAGCGGCTCGCTCGGGACAGGTTCTCGCAACTGCGGAAGGCGCAGCCTTCCTTGGCTTTCCCTGCCTTACAGCTTTGATAAGGGTACCCACTTCCCATTCATTTATTACTATTTCCTAACTATTATCTAACTAGTAATCGAGTTCTCCTCAAACTCAGGGAAGGCAAAGAAAAAATGAAATCGCTCAGCATCCTCCTCCTCGCCGGCATTTTTGCCGCACTGATCATTGGCGGTATTTTTGCCATTAACCCCGTTTTCGCAGAAAAACCGGTCACCGCTGCCCCCAAAGGAAATCTTCTATCAGTCAAGCCAGTTGCTCCACTGACGGGTGAAGCCGAGAGTGTCTCCACTGACTCGGTCACCGGAACCAATTTCTTTTCCACCACTTTCGAAATCAATCTCAATAAAGATGCAAAAGCAGCCCGATTGCAAAACTTTGTTGCTGCGGTCAGCAATGGCAAAGCCAGCCAGGTCACTGGAATTTACCTGGAAGATGTACTGGCCTTCCCCGTTGTTCACCAGAACGGGAACGCGGCCTACGTTTCCATGGGGGCCGATGAAGTGACCCAGTTCGGAATGGCTGCCGATTACGGAAGCACGGCGTTCCTAGCGCACAATTATTTGGCCGGTGCCACATTCTTCCAACTCTCGGAAGGGCAAGTGATCACGCTGGTATACGGAGATGGCAACACGGCTGATTTCCAAATCCAGAGCATCCGCCGCTTCCAGGCTCTTTCCCCGAATTCTACGCAGTCCACATTTGTGGATCTGGACAGCAATCAAAAATTGTCCGCGGCGGACCTTTTTTACTCGGTGTACAACAGCGACAACCCCGTAGTGCTGCAGACCTGTATTGAAAAAGACGGTGTCAGCAGCTGGGGTCGGCTGTTTGTCATTGCAGTCCCGCTAAGCTGAGCTACTTCGGCAAACTGGATCTAACGATCCTGTTTGACCGAAGTTTAGGAGGACGGGACTGTATAAAATCCCCGCTTGAGGAGGCGGGGATTTTTCTTTTTAATCACTGGCAACACGCAAAGGGATGGCCACCACCAACACGCGGTGTGTGTTGCTTTCATAGGGCCCGCAGGTAACCAAGGTAATGCGTTCGTCTTGTGTGGGCTGGATCCATTCTGCATTCGCCAGGCGCACTTCGATGGGTTGACCACGCTCGGGCAAAATGGCGGTGAATACGATTGTGTACTGAAATTCTTGACCACTCGAAAAAAGGTCGATTTCATCACCGGCTTCAAGCTGATACAAATCACGGAAAACTTCGCCCCTGATGTTGTTATGGCCATTCAATACCGTATTCCCGGGCGCACCCAGACCCACCGATGAATTGTGCCATCCAGCGGCGCGGTAATCAGGTGCCAGCCATTGCTGATAAATTTCCCCTTCAAACTGAACCAATTCGGCTCCTATCGGTATCACCGGGGCATCCAGATTGATGCTCGGTATCAAAATGCGATCAGGCGCCAAACCCGGATCGGCGGTAGGCTGGACTTTCTCAATCGGAGGCGTTAGAAAAGGCTGCGCGGTTGACCCGGCGACAGCCACTGTATTCGGATCAGCCGTTGCGTCCTCTTCAGAATAAACCGGAAGAAAGCCAGCCTCTAACTGATCGACTGCGGCCAGGTCGATAGTGTGCGGCAAGACGATCAAATCCACGATACTTTTGCCAACCGCGAAGGTCAACAACCAAAGACCAAACGCGGCCAGCCAAAAAATAATTCGGCTAGTGCGCCGCCTGGCAACAAGGTCTTTGGTATTCATTTTGGATTTTGAATCAAAACGGGGCATCTATCTTTCGATGCCCCGTCGATTACTTAAGCGAGGATATTTAAGTCTTACGTCCATCGCTATTTTCTTCTTCGCTACGTCGAATTAGGGCGATACTTATCCCCAAAAGAATCAAGGCAAAACCCAGTAGGCCAAGAGCGAGATTCAATAACATAGTATCCCTGAAAAGAGTGGGCAGGTTGGCGCCGGTGACCGGGATCAGCACGCCGGGTGTGGATGTCACCGTCGGGGTTGGGCTGGAATTCTGATCGGTGCACGGTCGCCCGAAATTTCCGGCGCTGATAGACTTGACCCGCCCATCCGCAGGATCTGTCCACATAATGGTGAGTGTGTTGGGTAGCGGGCCATCGATCGGCGTATTGAAGCTTATTGTGCTGTTTGCGGGAACAACCTGCGGGCCGCCGGTTTCAGTACCTCCCACTATCCACCAGACGATGGTTACGGCATAGGCATTGGGGTTGCGAACCTGCCAACTCAGGGTTACACCCGGGTTATTGGTACACGGGTCTAGAAGGATGAGCGTCCCGGTCACCGGAATAATAACGGTGGCAGTGGGCGTATTAGTAGATGAGGATGTCCTGGTTGGGGTTCGCGATGGCGTCCGCGTTGGAGTTCGCGTGCTTGTGGGTGTGGATGTGAGTGAAGCCGTACCAGTAATCGTGGGAGTATTGCTCGGAGTGGGCGTGTAGCTCGGCGTATTGCTGGGCGTGGGGGTATTAGAAGGCGTGTTGCTCGGTGTTGGCGTGTTCGAGGGTGTGGGAGTTGGAGTCGGCGTACCGGTTCTGGCAAAACCAAAATCCGCATCGAGGTAGGTGAAACCCAAAGGGATAGTTACCGTGAAACTGGTGCCGGTTGTCGGCACGACCGCCCGTGAAGGTGCAGACAATTTATATCTTTGGACTTGTGTGACTGGAATAGCTCCAAGATCCGGGTCATTCACGTCCACTTCAACGATATAAGTGCCTGCCACCAGGCTATTGAACATATAGCGGCCAAACGAATCCGTTTCGGTGGTTGCCAGGATGTTGCCCAAGCTGTCTTTCAATGTAATGGTAATCTTGGCAATCGGGCTTTCATTTGCATCTTGGATGGCATCCTGATCCGCATCATTCCAGACGTAGTCCCCAATGGCCGATGTGTCATTTACGTTTCGGGCTGCAAATCCAAAGTCAGCATCCAGATAAACCTGGCCATCAGCTAAAGTAACCGGGAAGGGAGAAAAAGGAGGCACGCTGGTCGGTGTAGTTTGTACGTAGGTGGGCGGAAAATCCGGGTCTCCCTCGTTAACATCAACCAGGTAGCAGCCCGCTGGCAAAGGCGTAAACAGGTAATTGCCGTTAGCATTGGTAGTCTGTTCAGCAAGAATATTGAATGCGCAATCAAGCAAGCGCACTGTCACATTGGGAATTCCCAACTCGCCAGAATCTCTGATCCCGTTGCGGTTGCCATCCACCCAGACCGTGTCACCGATGGTGCCAACAGATGGAGTGGTGGTGAAGCTGGGTGTGAGTGTCGGAGTGCTCGAAGGGGTTTCGCTCGGCGTTAACGTGTCTGTTGGGGTTTGCGTGCTGGTTGGCGTGTCGCTCGGAGTCGCCGTGTCTGTTGGTGTGGCTGTGTTGGTGGGTGTGTCACTCGGTGTTGGTGTATCACTTGGAGTCGAAGTATTGGTAGGCGTGTCGCTCGGCGTTGGAGTATCTGTGGGAGTCGGTGTACTGGTTGATGTATCACTCGGCGTCGGAGTGTTTGAAGGTGTTGGTGAATATGTAGCAGTATTTGTCGGTGTATTGGTTGGTGTGCTGGTAGGATCCGTCCACTTCACTTCAATATGTGAGATTTCCTGACAAATATGCCCGGATCCCTGCCCAATCCTGGTCGCGGACGCGGTTTGCGAATCTATCCCTTCTATCTGGTAACAGGAATTCGGGGCGCCGGTCGCGTCGGTTTCAAAGGTGCCGTTGCTGGTGTAGACGAAGTTCTGTGTCCCCGCCTTGATGCAGAGAGTCGTAATTATCTGACCGTTGGGCGCGCTGATGCTGAAGGGGGATTGTTCATCCTTGGCATCCGAGTCGGGCATGCATGCCCCGGTGAAATTGGCCGCTGATGCTCCTGCAATCGTAAAAGCGGCAATTGCCAGCAATCCAACAAGTAAAAATGCGAATAATAATTTCCTGAAGACACCCATCATCACTCCGTTGCCAGCTGGTACCCGTAGCGAGTCTTGTTTAAGATCAGCTCAGGCTGGCTGGGATCTTTTTCGATTTTTTGGCGAAGTAAATAAATGATCCACTTGATCCGCTCACGGATCTTTTCGTTATCCTGACCCCAAACTTCTTTGGCTAATGTTTCGTAAGAAACCGGTTTGGGGTGGTGTTTTGCCAGCACGGCCAACACGGCGAATTCGCGCGGGGTCAGATCGATAAGGCTGTCGCGGTAGAGCGCCTGGTGCGTTTCCAAATCCATGGAGAGCCCATTCTCGGGGAATACCAATTTGGACACCGGGGTCTTGGGCCCGGAGCGGCGCATAGCAGCCTCTATCCGGGCAACAACCTCGTCTCCATAGAAGGGTTTGCCTACATAATCGTCTGCCCCTTGCTTGAGCCCACGGACTATATGCTCTCTTTGAGTCAAAGCCGAAAGGATGATGATCGGCGCATCCGTGATGGCGCGCAGTTGGCTGAGCGTTTCCCAGCCATCCATCTCCGGCATCAAGAGATCCAGCAACACAATGTTGGGGTTGGTTTCCATCCATTTGCGGATGGCCTGCTTGCCATCCATTGCGCCCACGACATTCATCCCCGCCTTGCGCAAGGTGAGTTTAAGAAGATCCAGGGTATCCGGATCATCTTCGACAACCAGCACCACGCGTTGATCGCCCATTGCCTGGACGGCATCCAAATCCAACCCGGACTTTTCCAAGGGAACCTTCTTGAAGATTGCTTCTTTTTCTGCCATTTTTCTTCGGGCGATCCTTTACAAAACTTGCCTTTTTCAAAGCACCCCCCATCTATGGGAGGTAACTTGATGAAAAACCGATTACTGGCGAATATTCAACGGTTTTTCAACTGTTTTTTAGGCAAAGCCTTACTGCAACAGTACCAGAGTACCATAAACTTGCGTTATTGCAAGGTCAAAACGCTAAAGAACTTTCAATTTTTACAGGTAATTTGATATCAAGAATCGGTTTTGATCCGGCCGGCAAGGGATGTTGCAGCGTTGTAGCTGAATTCAACTAGAAGATTATTTCCCCATTGTGTCTGCTAACTATGGAGTAGGCGTTTCGGACGAACCGAAGTTATTCGATGAGGCTTATGGTCTTAGGTGGTGTGACATTTAGGCCTTCTACGTAATTCACCACCACATCGGTAGCGCCGCCCAATTTGATGGTATCGGCAACTACCATTGAACTCAAGTTATTGACATCCCCGTTACCGGAAAGATCAAGGAAGGAGCCTGCGGCATAGATCGTCCCTACCGCATTCCAAGTAGAGTTACCAATCATTGCAATGGGTTGGTCATAGCTACGATCTGCATAGAACAACATCCCCGAATATTGCGCCAAAAATCCCACGCACCAGGCTGACAAGGGTGCAAGATCTGGCTTGTGCTCATAAGTTCCCGTCGACTGGCATGCTTCCAAATTGACGAATGCGTTTCCGCTCATATCCACTGCGCCGGCGGTTGGGCTAAAGTAGACCATTACCCCAATCCCAGTGATATTACTATTACCGGTCACTTCAAAGCCCCCGGGACCGTCAATGTAATAGATGCCAGGATTTAGATAAAAACTTACATTGGCATCGCCGCGGATGAGGCAATACAGACCAGGATCAAGGTAGCGCACTCCTGCGCCGGTGTAATCGGCAGTGATGCAGGCGCCACCCGGCTTGGGTGGAGGTGTTATGAAAGCCAGCGGGTCAGTAATTGCGGGGACCCCGGTATTGGGCGCGGGAAGGCAATTAGAGCAGGTTACCCCACCTACTGCGTCGATAGATTCGGCCTGAATAGAACCACAGGGTCCGCCTTGGCAGTTTTGATAGATAGACCGCCCAGGATGGGAGGAGTTCGACAGGATAGCGCCACCATTGACGGTCAAATTGCCGCCTCCAACGATTTCGATGCCGTACACCGTATTGTCGGTATTCAAAGCGATCACGGCGTAATCGAAATGCAGCACGCAACGGGAAACCGCCCGTACAGTCACTGGCAGGTCGCTAATGCCAAACAACTGGGCAAAATAAGTACTGCGGTGACTATCAATTATTGCTTCACTGTATTCATCGTCACCGGTGTGATCTCCACTGACTGGCGGGTTGTTCAATATGACCGTGTTGGTTGTGACATCATTGTTGTAGCCATTGGTAACGGCTGAAGCCAGTGCGGCAGTACTGGGATTAGCCTCATCGCATATGGCATAGGCTGCGGCCAGGGCAGCATTGTCTGCGGCGTTCTGAGCGCTACGTTTCTCGGAAAACAGCTGTCCCCCATCGACAGTCAAGACCACAATAGCCATGATGGCAACCAGCCCCAGGGCAACAAGGACCAAAACCTGGCCACGTTCGCGATTGGCGCTCATTCGATATTCACCTCTTGGATCAAAGTCCGCCTGGTCACCGCGGTGATGTCGAAAGTGGGCAGGTCGATCAGGGGTACAAAAGCAGCCGGCGTGTAGTGGCCGACCACCTGAACAATGATGCGGTCTCCGCTATCCAGATCATCTGCGTTCACGGGACAGGTTCCAATTGAAGGCGTCCCAGGCCCGCCATCATAAGTGATGGTGACATCTGCAGCGTCAACATCTCCAGGGCCACCAAATGATGTGGCCTTATCCTTAATGCCGGCGCAATCCAAGTAATGGGGAGTATAGTCAGCGGTTTTCCCAAAAGTGATCCCGTAGCGGACGGCTTCGCGGCTGGCGGTATAGACTGAGTTAAGCACAAAGATCACTCGCCCAAACTCAAAAAGAGCGACAAAGATGGCCAGCAATATCGGGAAGGCCAAGGCAAATTCCATGATGCCCTGGGCACGTTCTTTACGTTTCATGGCTGTCAATTTATTTTCTTCTTCAAACATCCGCGCAAGTTCCCTGGAGCCCAAAATCTAATATAGGCTCCTTTTAAAGTATAACCAAGCGCCACAAGAGGGCTATGAGAAATAAGGGCTACCAGGTTAGGCGAGTTGTCCTTTTTGTAAGTCCTAAGCCAAAAACAGGGCAAGGAGCACGGATAACGCGACCAGGATCAAAGGAATTAGCAGGGACCAGAGAATCGGGTAGCTGCGTATCTTTTCCTTTTCCGTAGTAAGGGTCCTCAGCATGATCATCGATCCTATGCCACGGAAGAACCATCCTTTTACAGTGGAAGGGACTTCGAAGAGCGTTTTTAGCTTCTTCAGGGCAAAGAACCAATTGCCGAGAAACCCGAGCGCTGAGGTGTAGTTGAGAAAGATCAGACCCGTCTTATCCTGGTACATCATGTCTTCTCCGAAGATGTAACCGGGAACCCCGCGTCCGATAACCTTGCCTGAAAGCTCCACGGGTTTACCACGCGCCGGCGAGGCGTAGGGGTTGCGCATCTCCTCCAGCACAGTGGTTGGCTGCGGTGTGCCGAAGGGATAGCGATAAGCCAATTGCAGAAGCATACCGATCCCGAACGCGGCCAGGGTACCGGGAATGGACACAAACAAGAAGACGCCAAGGCCCAGGATCCACGGCAACAGAGAAACCAGGAAACCCAGCGCGAAATCCGCATATAAACGGCTCCGGTCGATCTTCATGCGCTCGACGGCGCCATCGATATCGAAGGAAAACTTCTTGCCCATTTCTTTGGCGAGGTCGCCGAGATGACCGATACGCTTCCCGGTCAGCGGGTGCGTGGAATTCAGTTCGGCGATCTTTGCCCAGGGGCTGACGCGATCGAAGACCATGACCTCGGCCAGGACTTTCGAATCATTCTGAGCCACGTAGGAGGTAACCCCATAATACTTGGCATTCACCACGTCTACAATGCCCAAGTGGCGCGTGCTGGCCAATAAGCGTTTCGAGCTGTCATCGTCACCTGCGGCCACGATGCCATAGGCGACCTTGATCAGCGCGTCGGACAAGGTTTGCGGGCTGGTGTAGCGCGCCGAAAAAGCATCTGCCAAATATTCACGCGTGCGGCTCAAGAACAACAGCAGGTAGATGCCAAAAACATACAACCCGTAGGACACCAAGGCAATGATCTTTAGATTCCCAGAGCGTTTGCCTTGCGCCCGAATCAGGACGGCATATAACTCGAATAGGATCTGCACCAGGGTGCTGGCCACCATCATGACGATGAAATCACGATTGACGATATGCCCCAGCTCATGCGCCACCACAGCCTGAGCCTCTTTGGCGCTCAAGAAATGGAACAGGCCCTCGGTGACCACGATACGTGCATTGAAACGCCCGGAGCCATAAGTAAAGGCGGTCGGGTTCTTATCTGCAATGACGCCGAACTTTGGGAAATGGAAGTTGTACTCGGATGAAACTTTTTGGATGATCTCAGAAATTTCCGGATGCTCTTTAGCCAGATCTTCCGGTGAAATGAACTTAGTCTTGTAAAAGACGCGGTTGAGCCAATCGGTGAAAAATGGACCGACCAACCAGGCAATGACATTGAAGATGATGGTGAGCCCAATAGCCAGCCAAATATTGATCGTATCGGTGAACAGCATGACCGCCATGACCACGCCAAACACCAGCGACATCAAGACGGCTAAGGTGAATAACGATGAAAAAATTAGTCGACCCATTGCGAGAGACCTTCCTTAATAGAGGTGGCTGGGACTATACACGTAAAAATAAAGGCTGTAAAGCGATGCTATTTCCCCTTCACTTTCAAGCACAAAAACAAAAAAAGGACTCATCTCGCTGCTGGCCTGTTATTAGCGGTCATAGATTCTGAAGGAAGGGAAAGGAGATTGCTTCGTCGGGTGCAAGCGCCCTCCTCGCAACTGCGGGAAGCAAAGCTCCCCTTGACCCGCTCGGAATGACAACGTATTTCAGATATAAAAGATGTCACATGTAACATGTCATATCGCGACACCGCACTATGACATCTAGACAAGTCAGTTGGAGGATAGGGAATACAAGGCTTGTTTTCCATTTGTCCCCTCATTAGTTCGGATCACTTTCTTTTCTTCGATCAAGTCGTACAAAGCGTTTTTCACGCTGCCTTCCTTATGTGACGAGCAATGGGCGAATATCTGTTCGCGGGTGGCGTTGGGATTGACGGAAAGAAAGGCGAGGATGGTTTGGGTTAAACCCGGGCGCGGCCTCACCCCCGACCCCTCTCCATTGCAGATGGAGAGGGGAGAAACCCATGTTGATCCTGATCTAAGATCGGTGGGTTCGAGGTGGATGGTGGGCGAGCCCGAGGCGGTG
>DATDOR010000026.1:0-6072 GCA_035293165.1 Anaerolineales bacterium
AATGGGCCGGATAATCGATCCAGAATCGATGTTTTTACGAGAAAATCTTGCACGCCTTCAGATTGTTGGGCAAAAACTTCCTCAATTAAGTAATCGAGTATATAGCGGCTGCTGCCCGTAAACGCCTGAATGAACCCCTTCAAGTCACGCCGCCCCTGCATGGACAAGGCAGCAAGTTGTAAGCCCGCAATCCATCCCTCTGTCCGCCGCTCAAGCGCGGCAATTTCATCTGATGACAGTGAGAGGTTCATCACCTGTCGTAAGAAATGGGTGATTTCTCCCGTTGTGAAGCGCAGGTCTTGCTGGCGGATTTCGAGAACTTGCTGCTGGGCGCGCAGCCGTGCGATGGGAAGCAGCGGGTCTTCACGTGTGGTCAAAACCAGGTGCATCTGCGTTGGTTGGTGATCCAGGATAAAGGCCAGATGCTGGTGGATGGCAGGAGTTCGGATGGTATGGTAATCGTCCAGGGTCAGAATAAAGGGGTGGGGGAGAGATTCGATCTCATTGATCAGCGTTGTAAGAATAATTTCGACAGGCAGTGTTTGTAGGGATTGAAGCATGGCACTGGCAGACTGTCCCAATTCCTCCTGGATTTGTTGCAGCGCAGCGATGAAATAGGTTAGAAACCTAGTCGGGTCATTGTCCGACTCGTCTAACGAAAGCCAGGCGACAGGCTGGTTGCGATCGCATAGCCACTCGGTTACAAGCGTGGTTTTCCCATACCCCGCGGGAGCAGCGATCAAAGTTAGCCTGCGGGTAAATTCCCCCGTGTAGACAAGATTTTCATTAAGACGGTTGAGAAGATGCGCGCGAGAAACCAGATGAGGCCGCAGGTGCGGTAAATGCAGCTTGGTTTTCAGCAAGGGCACAGACATGGAGACAGTCCCTGGTGTTTATGGATATTAACAATTAGAAAACGTGCGTTAATCTTATCACGTTTCTTCGTACATGAGTCCGGTTGTATTAAAATAAAATTAACGCGATAATAAAACCATCTCACTGCACACAAGCCAAAGGAACTCTTATGACCATCCTCCAAACCACCTATCTCACCAAAAACTACCAAATGGGCGAAGTCACCGTGGACGCCCTCAAAAGCGTCAACTTTGATGTGAAGCAAGGTGAATTCGTCGCTATCATGGGGCCGTCCGGTTCCGGGAAGTCCACTTTGCTGCACCTGCTCGGCGGGCTGGACAGCCCTACGGACGGGGATGTCACCCTGAGTGGCAAACGCATGGCCCACCTGACCGACGACGAGATCACGATGGTGCGTAGACGGCAGGTGGGTTTTATTTTTCAGTTCTTCAACCTGCTCCCCACCCTGAGCGCGGCGGAGAACGTCGCCCTGCCGCTCTTGCTCGACGGTAAAAACATCGAAAACTACACCTCCCACATAGACGAACTGCTCGCGCTCGTCGGCCTGTCCGACCGGCGGGATCACAAACCCGACCAGCTTTCCGGGGGCCAGCAGCAGCGGGTCGCCATCGCCCGCGCCTTTGTCAACGAACCGAAAATCGTCCTCGCCGACGAACCCACCGGCAACCTCGACTCCAGATCCGGCACGAGCGTCCTCGACCTCCTCCGCAACGCCTGCAAGACCCTCAACACCACCGTCGTCATGGTCACGCACGACCCCCGCGCTGCCTCCTACGCCGACCGCGTCGTCTTCCTCAAGGACGGCCAGATCGTCCGCGAGTTGGCAAACATTCAGGACGGCGGACAGGCGATCATGGATGTGATGGCGGAGCTGGAGTTGTGAGGAATTTTTCCCTCCCGCTCCGCAACCTCACCGCCAACCCCCTCCGCAGCACGCTGACCGCACTGGCGATCACGGTGGGGGTGGCGATGGTGCTTGCGGCGTCCATCGTCGGGCAGGCGGCTAACGAAAGCGCCACCCTCGACGCCCCGCAAACCGAGCAAACCCTCACCCCCTTCGACCAGCCCACCGAAGTCAACACCCAAATCGTGCAAATTGGCCTGGGGATCACCGGCGTGATGCTGGTCTTCGCAGCTGGATTCGTGATATTGAACGCGTTTGCGATGACAGTCACCGCCCGGCAGCGGGAAATCGGCGCGCTGCGGGCATTGGGGATGACCCGCGTGCAAGTCACGCGCTCCGTCTTGGGTGAAGCGGCGATCCTGGCTCTCGCGGGGGTGGGCGCGGGGATCCTGATCGGGTTACTCCTCGCGCGGGGCGTCATGGCCGCGTTCGGGACGTTGGAGGATGTCGCACTTCGCGTGCCCTGGTGGGGGTTGGTTTTGGCGATCACGTTGGGGCTGGTCATCACGATTGGGGCGGCACTTCACCCCGCCCGGCGGGCGAGCCGCGTCCCCCCGTTGAGCGCCATTCGACCGGGTGCGGAAGATGTTGGGGAAAGCAAGCTGTCCCGGAAACGGGGGGTGATTGGCATTCTCCTCCTCATCATCACCCTGATCGTGCTCGCACTCCTCGGTCAGTTGCTGCGTCCCACGATTTGGCCTGCGATGATGCTCGCGAATTTGGGGTTCATCCTTCTGCTCGCCGGGACGGTGCTGGCGCTCCCTTCGGCGGTAGGGTGGGTAGCACGTTTGGCAGGGAAATGGCTGGCTTTGCGCTTCGGTGTTGCAGGGCGGCTGGCGGCGGACAACTTTCGGCGGAACCCCACGCGCTCCGCGCTGACGGTGGGCGGGATGATCGCCGGGCTGACAACGATCATCATCGTGAGCGGGGTGATGACCGTGCTGATTGAGCAGGGGTTCAGTAGTTTTGCGTTGATGATGCGGGAAGACCGGTTTGTCTCTCCGAACGTTGCGGCGATGTTTGAAGCGGGGGAGATTTCGTTTGAAAACATGAGCGCGATGGCTTTTATGGCCGCGCCGCTCGACCCGGAACTGGTGGGCGAACTCGAAGCGCTGGAACGAGATGGGGTGATTGAGATCGAACGCATCGGAGCCGCGCCCATCCAGCCCGAACTCCAGATCAGTCCGGGCTTCCCCGCTGTGTTCGTGGAACCGGACATCTATTTGCGGATTGGCAATTTTGACTTTTTCGAGGGCGATTCCGAAACCGCACTGGCAATGATGGAACAGGGAAATGCTGTCTTAGTCATGCCGCTGATTGCTGAGAGGTTTGGTGCAGGAGTGGGCGACGCCATCCCGGTGCAGACCCCGCAGGGTGAAGTGATGTTCACCATCGCCGGGATCGGGGGTAACGGGTGGAATATGCCCGCGTTCTCGCTCGCAGACGGGGCGCGCTATTTTGACATCGAACCCACCATGCTGGGCGTTATCATCCCCGCTGGGCAGGATCGGGAAGCCGTGCTGGGGGAAGTGGAAAAAATCATTGACGATTATCCCGACCGGATGCTGCTCAGTATGCAGGACGAATTTTTGGATGTTTTTGATCAGGTACAAGGCCGGTTCCGCACCCTGCTGAACGCGCTGCTCTCACTTGGAGTGCTCTTGGCGGGGTTGGGCGTGGTCAACACGATGGTCATCAACGTCGCCGAACGCGGGCGAGAGATCGGGATGCTGCGCGCGGTGGGGGCCACACGGCGGCAGGTTCGGCAATCTATCGTCATCGAAGCGGCAACGTTGGGGTTGATGGCGGCAATCATTTCGATTCTCCTCAGTTTCTTGATGATCACGGTCTTTATCGTGGTCGTTGCCCCGAACGCCCCGGCCTCCATCGGCTTGCGGATCGACTCGGATTTAACGAGCCGAGCGCTCTCCAACGCCGGGCAAGATATGGTGATGGCGTCCCTGTTTTCGCTGGTGTTCGCGCCCTTCGTTGCTGCACTGGCCGCGTACTTCCCCGCGCGGCAAGCCGCCGCGCTGGATGTAGTCGAAGCCACTCGCAGTGAGCGCCTGTCTCTAAAATCTACCCCCGCCGCCCGCCCGGAGACCCACCGTCTGCCACGCGACATTTTGTGGTCGCTCGCGCGGCGTAACCTGGATGGGCAGCGCACCCGCACCGTTTTGAGTGCGTTCGCCGTTGCGCTTGGCTCGGCGATGATCATTTCTGCCGGGGTGGTGAGCGATGGCGTGCTCCGAGGGTTTGGCACGGATATAGCAGAGTGGCTGGTGAATGGCTTGCAGATCATTCTGGGTGTGGCCGGGGTGATTGTGTTGCTGGCTGCTGCATTTTTGATGTTCAACGCCCTGATGATGGCAGTGACCGAACGTCAAGCCCAGATCGGCGCGCTGCGATCATTGGGGGCGACGCGAAGACAAACAATGGGAGTGGTAATGCGTGAAGCCTTGTTGATCGGGATCGGCGGCTCGGTTTTGGGACTGCTGATTGGGCCACTGTTGGGTGGAGGGGTGCTTGCTCTGATGCAAAACGCTGACATAAATGTGGGTCGAGGGGAGATCACACCGGGCATCCTGCTTTTGGCCTTTGGGGTGGGAGTGGGAGCCACTTTGCTGGCGACCTGGATTCCAGCCCGGCGCGCGGCAAATATTTCCCCTCTCGTTGCCCTGCGACCGGAAACAGAAGGAAATCGTGATACCCCTTCCCGTGTCTCCACTCTAGTTGGGTTGTTTATCCTCACCGGGCTGGCTGTGTATCTTGCCGTTGATCCACCTGGGCGGTGGGTGGAATCTCCATGGGAGTGGATCATGTCGTTAGGATTGGGACTGGCGTGGTTTTTAGGTGTTGCGCTAGTTCTTCCGGCCGCGGTGGGATGGCTTTCCACTCTCCTGCGGAAGCCCGTCATCTGGCTGGGAGGCACAACCGGGCGACTGTTGGCAGATAATGTAGCCCGCAGTCGTCGCCGCGTTTCCCTGACGGTGTTCGCGTTTGTGATTGGCCTGGGGATGATCAGCGGCCAGCAAGGGATTTTTAATTTCATCAACAATGTGCTGATCGTACGCGTGTTTGAACGCCAGATTCAACAAGCCGAGTGGCAGGTTGCTGCGTTCAATTTGGCTGGGGGCGTAACGACGCTTGAGGATATTTACAATACGCTTTCCCCGCGCGTGATCGACGCGGTGTACGAGACTGTTGGAGACCGTGCCTTGATCGGTCATGCGGCCATCATTAATTCTCCAGAGATCAGCTATTACCCAAACTTTCCCTCGATGACCCTCGACCCCATCCTGCTTGACCGGCCTGACGCAGTCATCTTCACCGAAGGGGATCGGGAGACGATGCTTGGCATCATGGATTCCGGGTGTGGGGTGCTAATCTTTCCAGGCGCGGCAAGTAATTTTGGGTATCAGTTGGGCGATACCGTGCAGTTGACCACGCCCAATGGCTCTTTGAATTGTGTCATCGCAGGCGTGGGCACATCGCAGTCCATATTTAGTGTGGTTGGCCTGACTCCCGATGTACGCAGGGCCTATGAGATCAACACACCGGGAGAACTGATTATTGTCCCTCATCTGGACACCGACCGCGATGCGCTTGAGGCCGGTCTGCGCGAGACTCTGGCACGGTTCCTTGGCGAGGCGTGGCTGGTCAAACCCGAGGAGAGTCTACAAGGGATCATCGAGAGCCGGGTTATTTTGGACAACGTGGTCAATGTGACGCTGTTGATGGCGATTGTCGCGGCTGCTTTGGGAGTCATCAACACGACGGCCATGAGCGTCACCGAAAGGCGGCGCGAATTGGGGCTGCTCCGCGCGGTGGGAATGACCCGACGCGGGGTGCTCGCGGTGGTCGTAGGGGAAGCGGCGTTTTTGGGGTTCTTAGGCGGGTTGTTGGGATTAGCCCTTGGAGTGGGGATCGGCATGATCTTTGGGCTGTCTTACGGGGGCAACGCGTATGGACTAAAACTGAATTTGTGGGCGTCCGCGTGGGAAGCGTCCGCCCCCGTGATAGGAACAGCCGGGCTAGGGTTGATCGCTGCCCCGTTCGTCGCCGCATTTGCCGCGTGGCTGCCCGCCCGTTCCCTCACGCGTGGCGCCGCCATCGAAACGCTCACCGCCGTAGCCCACATCAAAACGCCGCGCCGCGCAGTTTCTGGCTGGCTGGCGCGGGGCAGCATCCGTACACAGTTTGTGCTAGGGACGGGCGTTTTGCTTTTTATCGTACTGGCAGCTATTGTTGGGTTTGTGACCAACCACGCCCGGATTCGGATGACGGAGCAA
>DATDOR010000027.1:0-5108 GCA_035293165.1 Anaerolineales bacterium
ATTGGCCGAAAGGTTCTTGAAAAAGACTCCCGAAAAAAAGGGGTGTGGTGGGGGTGGCCACCCCCACCACACCCCTTTTTTTCGGAAACCCTTATTAAATTTCTTTCAGCTAATCACTTAGGACTTGTGGAGAGAACAGGAAACTTGTAAATAGGGTGACCAGTTGTCTCAAACGGGCTTTTGGAAACCTGGTCTGAATAATTACGAAGAAAGGAGTAAGCATATGAATATCGCAAGTGTGATCGGTGCAGTGGCCTCGCTTTCGTGGCTTCTGGTGATTGGGGCCGTAGCGATTACGGTGCTTCGGGCCTCGCGCGGGCGGGGGACGAAGGGGGCGGGGACGATGATCATTGTGGCCGTTGTCCTGGCCCTGGTTTTGACGACGGTCAGCCAGGGGTTGGTGTTTGTGCAGCCCCAGGAGCGCGGGGTGGTGATCTCGGCGCTGCCTGGCGCACAGGGTGTCCGGCAACAGGCGTTGCCGAGCGGGTTGAACTGGATCGTGCCTTATTTCGAGAGCGTGATCCCTTATTCGATTTCCCGCCAGACGTATACGATGTCGTCTACGTCCACTGAGGGGCAGGTGCAGGGAGACGATTCGGTGCAGGCGCGTACTGCGGATGGCCAGATCGTGTTTGTGGACGGGTCGGTGATCTTTGCTCTCAATCCGACTGAGGTGGTTGGAATCCACGTCAACTGGCAAAACACCTATGATATTGGGTTGATACGGCCATTGGCACGCGGCATTATCCGGGACGTGGTTTCAGAATTCGGGATCGAGGAAGTATACGGCTCCAGGCGCGCCGAAGCGGAAGTGAAAATCACTGAAGAAATGGTTTTTAAATTAGATGAAGAGGGGTTTATCCTGGTGGATTTTGTGCTGCGGAATATTTCGTTTTCGGATGAGTACGCCGCGTCGGTAGAGCAGAAGCAGATCGCCGAACAGTTAGCCCAACAAGCCGTTTTCGTTGTTGAACAACGCCGGCAGGAAGCGGAACAGGCTCGCCAGACCGCTCAGGGGGCCGCAGATGCTGTGGCGATTGCTGCGGAGGGCCAGGCCCGAGCTGTCGTTATTGCTGCACAATCAGAAGCAGAAGCCCGTTTGATACAGGCGGAGGCAGAGGCACAGGCATTACGAATGTTGGCGGAGGCCATCAGGGATAGTCCCGATGTATTGACCCTGGAATATATCCAGAAGTTAGCCCCCAACATTTCGGTGATGCTGCTCCCGTCAGATAATCCATTCCTGTTCCCGCTGCCGCAGATTGGGCCTCCAGTAGTAGAAACACCAGTAGTGATCCCGACGGCTGCCCCAACGGCAGTGCCGACGCCGACGGAGGCTTCGCCGTAGGGGTTGGTCATTAAGAACAAGCAAAAGACCTTGCCAGTTTCCGGCAAGGCTTTTGTTTTACTTACGATTTTCTGTTAAATGATTTGATAAGGGCTAAGAGCATACGCCTTAGCCCGCTTCTTCCGATGCCAGGAACAGCTTTTCAGCAGCCTCGAGCTGTTCTTTATCGCCGATCAACCCCACCCGATCCTCCTGTTCGAAAAGCATCATTGATTTTGGATTCGCGATCAATTGCCGGTTTCGTAGGATTGCAACTACGGATGCGCCTGTACGGGCACGCAGGTTGGCTTCGGCCAGGGACTGGCCTGCAAGGGGATTGCCGGGGGGAATCCGGAACCACGTGATCTCGATGTTGTTGCTGGCATCCAGGAGGCCATGTAATAACCAGTGCTCTTCCTCGAGGTTGTGTATATCGTAACGATCCTGCCGGATTGCGTCGGTGTACCGGGAAATCTCTTGCAGCGGGAAACCGAGTTGAAGGAGTGTATGCCGTACAATTTCCAACCCACCTTCCAGCTCGGGGTGGATGACGTATTGTGCGCCCAGTTGGGAAAGGCGATTTATCCCCTCTTCCGTCATGGCGCGGGCGATGATGGGTAGTTCTGGGGCCGCATCGCGCGCCGCAGCGACGATGAGTTCACTGGCCGCTTCATCCGGAACCGTAACGACCAATGCGCGGGCGCGGGTCAATCTTGCATGGATGATGACCTCGGAATTCGCTGCATCGCCAAAGAGGGTAGGGATGCCTCGCCTCCCTAATTCCTCCACTTGTTCCGCGTCGGCCTCCACTACCAGATAGGGGGTTTCCACCACATTCAACAGATCCACAATGTGATGCCCAACGCGGCCATAACCGACGATGACGACATGGTTCGCAATGGCTTCTTCAGGTTGGATGGGAGTTGGGCCATGACGGTCCAACAAATTCCACAGGGCCGGAAAACGCTGCAATCCCTTTTCCAGAGGGCGGATCAGTCTGAACATCGGCGGGTTGATCGTAATGGATAAAAGTGCGCCTGCTAGAATCAAAGAATACTGGTTCTGTTCCAGTAAGCCTGATGCAATGCCTGCCTGTCCCAAAATGAAGGAGAACTCACCAATGTGGCTTGTACCAACAGCGACCACCAATGCGGTGCGGGCAGGCCAGGGAAACAGGAGACCCATGATCAGAGTAACAACCGGTTTGCCGATCACGATCAATCCCGTCAACGCCAGGACGGCACCGATGTTATTGAACAAATAGATTGGATTGACGAGCATTCCTATCGAGACAAAGAACAGGACGGCAAAGGCTTCCCGAAAGGGCAGGATATCCGCTCCAACCTGGTGGCTCAACGGCGATTCGCTGATGACCACTCCCGCCACGAATGCACCTAAAGCCAGCGAAACTCCAAATATCTCTGCTGCACCCAGTGCTATACCAAGCGCAATGGTCAGAATCGCCAGGATGAACAATTCACGAGATCGAGTATGGGCAATACGGCGCAACAGTTCTGGGATCAGCCGGTTTCCAACAAATAATACCAGGATAACGAACACAGCCGCTTGCAGTAAAGTTACGGCCAACCGCTGCCAGTCGAAGCCATCCGATGTGTTTGCAAGGGTGGGCATTAGAACCAGGATCAACACCGTGGCGAGATCTTCCAGGATCAGCCAGCCTACTGCGGCCCGCCCGTGGGACGTGTTCAGCAGCCCATTGTCCATCAAGCCTCGGAGCAAGACAACCGTACTGGCAATGGAAATAGATAGACCAAGCACAACTCCGGCGGCTACCGTCCATCCCATGATCTGGCTAAAACCAAAGCCCAATAAGGTAACCACTGACATTCGTCCGAGTGAGCCTGGAATCGCCACTGCACGCACCTTCCACAAGTCATTTAAGGAAAAGTGCAGGCCGACGCCAAACATCAGGAAGATAACACCCAGTTCGGCAAGCTGGCTGATCGTCTCTGTATCCCCAACAAATCCGGGTGTAAAAGGCCCAATTGCGATCCCCCCCAGCATATATCCGATAATTGTGGGCAACCCAAGACGGCGAGCGATCACGCCACCACAAAAAGCGACCACCAAAGCGATTGCAATTTCAAGCAGCAGGGTTATTTCTTGCATTTTTCCTTTGTGAGTTGCTTTTGATAGTTTCTAATGATTTGCCAGGTTACCACTCTGCCTCAGTGCTACATTCTTCGATGGGCGCGTTCATATCTTCAAGGATGAACTCTCTCATATGGGGGATCCTGATTAATAAGGGTACTCCTCAAGAAAGATGTTGGATAAAAATGGCATGAGTATATACTAATACTTTTGCACACTCTCGAAAAGAGAATCCCTATCAGAGTCGCTTTTTCTTATTTGCCGGGAAAATCCTCTTTCCCTTATAATATCCACCTGTGAATGATAAATACCCCTCCGGGAGAGAAATCCGCCTCACCAGCCTGTCCAAATGTGCGGGTTGAGCGTCCAAACTGAGCGCGGACGCGCTGGCGCAAGTCTTGCGCCCTCTTGACGGACTCTTCACGCCTCCTCCTGACCTGCTCGCTGGCCTGGGTGACAATGCGGCCCTCTGGCGTCTCGACGCGAACCGCGCCCTCGTCGTCACCACCGACTTTTTCACTCCGGTCGTGGATACCCCCTACGAATACGGCGCGATTGCCGCGGCTAACAGCCTGTCTGATGTGTACGCGGTGGGCGGCCAGCCCTTCCTCGCTCTCAACATCGCCAACATGCCCGCCAATCTCTCCCCGGAAATCTTCAGCGAAATCCTGCGCGGCGGGGCAGAGAAAGTCAAAGAAGCCGGAGCCATTATCGCTGGCGGCCACACCATCCAGGATGAGGAACCCAAATATGGCCTCGTCGTGCTGGGCTTTGTTCATCCTGAAAAAGCGTTGACCAAACATGGCGCACGCCCAGGCGATATTCTGATCCTGACCAAACCACTGGGATTTGGCGTGACGACAACCGCCCTCAAGCGCGGAGTCGCCGATCCCGATCACGTTACCGAAGCCATCAGGTGGATGTCCCAACTCAACGCGGGCGGGGCAGCGCTCGCACGCGAATTCGACCTCCGCGGTGGTACCGACATCACCGGATTCAGCTTGCTCGGTCATGGTTGGGAAATGGCAAGCGCTTCCGGCGTAGGCTTCCGCCTGTCCTTCTCCCAAATCCCACTCATCTCTGGCGCCCGCCACTATGCCGAGCAGGGAACCTTCCCCGGCGGCAGCGCCGACAACCAACTTCACTTTGGCCCCCACGTCACCTTCCACCCCGATCTCGACGAACCCTCCCAAATGCTCCTCTTTGACGCCCAAACCAGCGGTGGCTTGCTCCTGGCTGTTCCCCGCGAAAGACAGGAAGATTTCCTCGCCCGTGCAAAAGAAATGAGCCAATCGGCGTGGGTGATTGGGGAAGTGATTGAGGGTGAACAGATAGAGGTAGACAGATAAAGAAAAAGAGCCACGCACCGCCAAAGGTGCGTGGCTTTTTTTTCTTATTTGAACAACCACACAATCTCCCACATTGCGTCTGGGCCTGGCCCGGTGTACCAGACCTCGCGCGGCGGTTCAGCCATTTCGAAAAGGTCTAATTGATCGTAGAGCCGCAACGCCTTGATCGAGAGCCTGGTCATGTTGGCAAAAACACCGATGGAGAGCAAATCTCTTGGTCGGTTCATGTCATCAGTATACAATCTTCCCAAAGGGTAGAGTCAAGAGGTAAATTAAAAGGCTCTTTGGGATTTGCCGTGGTTAATGCCGACCTCCCCGCC
>DATDOR010000028.1:0-8245 GCA_035293165.1 Anaerolineales bacterium
ATCCTCAAGTCTCACCCCCGGCAAGGTTAGTCAACATCAACACCGCCACTGCCGACGAACTCGCGGACCTCCCAGACATTGGCCCCGTCACTGCCCAACGTATTGTCGAATACCGCTCCCAATTTGGCCTCTTTACCACGCTTGAAGACCTCACCCAGGTCTTTGGCATCGGCCCCGCCACGCTTGAGCAGATCAGAGATTTGATCACCCTCGGCCCTTAAACCCCTCAATGCTCGCTCGCTTTCACCGTGAAATCACACAAGCCGCGCTCAAGAACCAATTTAGTCCGGGCGCGCTCGAAACGATCATCCAGGCCAATCTTCACCAGGATGATTTGAAGTATCTGTTCTGCGGCTATCCGCATCACCACTTTGACGATAGCGCATTTGAACGTGCTTACGCCTACCTGGACGAACAACGGCAAATTATCCTGGAAACACTCACTCACAGCCCGGAATCCATTCCTGCCTGGGAAGCCTTTGGCAGAATTACCCATGCACTGCAAGATTTCTACGCCCACAGTAACTACATCCACCTATGGCTGGAGCCCCACACCGGGGACAAGGCCCCCAACCCTGCCGAGGTGGAGCCGCTGCTCCCGGACATTCTCGCCAGCCCCAGACTGATCACCGCCCGCAGTTTGCTCTCTCTCGAAATCTTGGGAAGGATTCCGTTCCTGGGCAAAATGCTCATTCCCCTTTTCCCTCCAGACACCCACATCCGTATGAATCTCGACCAGCCAGCTTCGGGACCGCTATTTCCGTATGTACTGGTCGCCGCCCGAAAACGGACGGAGAAGGAATTTGAAGCGCTTTCGCAACAGATTCAAGTCAAACATGGTTCTCAAGCCCTGCAAAAATTCGTTGACCAGTAATGCCTTAATACCATGAAAATTCCTCGTTTTCTCCCCCCCGCCCCCGTGTTTGAAGATGAAGATAAGACCCTGGCAGCTCATCTGACCCATGTGATCTTGATGGCCCTCCTGATGATCACGGTTGTAACGAGTTTAACCCCACTGTTTGTTCGCGATATCGTCTTATCCACCGAGATGTTATACCTTGTCCTCTCGGTCTCCTTGGGGGCGATAGTTGGAATGAAGTTTCTTTTGCAGCGTGGGTATGTGAAACTGACCAACTGGATATTGGTGAGCTTGTTTTGGTTGATGATCACTGTGTTGGTTTTTTCAACCGGTGGGGTACACTCGCAGGCTTTTTTTGGTTATTTTGCTGTGGTCGCTCTTGCGGGGTTACTTTTGGGAGGCCGGGTGAGTACAGGTGTAACCATTCTGTCCGTCGTCTCAGGATTGGTGACGATCTACGTAGGGGAAAAAAGCCTGTTCCCGGCTGCTGCAATGATTCCTCCAAGCAGAATTATCTGGTTTTCTGCCAGCGCCTATCTGGTTATTTTGGCTATTCTCCAAAACCTGGCCACGCGGACCATACGAAATACCCTCAACCGTGCCCGCAGAAGTGAACACCACTATCGTCTGCTATTTGAAGAGTCTCCTGATGGCATTTGCATTACCGATTCAAACAACCAGATCGTCATGATGAACGGTGCGCTTCACCACTTACTTGGCTATTCGCTTGACGAAGCCAAAAATAAAGAACCTGTCAATTTTATCGCTCCTGAAGACCTGCTTAAAAGGAAAGCGCGGCCACTGGACGCTCTCCGGGCGAGCGGCACGTTCCAAACCGAACGGGTATTGGTTCACAAGGATGGCACCCACATTCCCGTCATTATCACCGGCAAACACATGCCCGATCAGCGGTTCCAATACATTATTCGTGATGTAACCGAGCGGAAAAACATGGAACAAGCCTTGCTCCAGAAAGAAGAAACCACTCGCGAATTTCTCGAAAAACTGAAAAACCTGCACGAAATCAGCATCGAACTCTCCAAGGCCACCAGCCTGGACGAACTCTATCGCCATACCATTGAATTGGGGTGCGCCCGGCTTGGATTTGATCGGATGGGATTTTTCCTGTTTGAGGGGGATGCCAGTGTGGGGACGTATGGCACGGATACGGAAGGAAGCACCCAACCGGAACACCACTTGCGTCTCAAGTTGGAAGACACGCCTAAGTTCCAAAGCCTCTTACTTGAGCAGGAGCGGGTACGCGTTTGGGAAAATGTCCCCCTCATGCACAATCTGAAACAAGCCGGTTTTGGGTGGAATGCGATCGTGGGGATGTGGGACGGCGACCAACCCCTTGGGTTTCTCGCGATTGATAATTTAATTCACCACCAGATTTATCAGCCTTATCAGGGTGAATTGCTCAAGCTGTTGGGCATCGCCATAGGTCACTTGCTCACGCGGAAACGAGCAGAGGAAGCCATACTCGAATCCGAAGCGCTCTATCGAAAAGCCATTGAAGCAGCGGACGCTGTCCCCTACTATCAAGACTATGGCCCAGAGGCATATGAGAAGCCCTATACCTTCATGGGCGAAGGGATTCGAGACTTAACGGGTTATGGGCCTGATGAAATGAGTGCAGAAAGATGGGATTCGCTCGTAGAGGAAACGGTTCTCCGAGGCAAAGGAGCCAGATTCTCCCACGAAGAAGCAGTGCTGCGTGCTCGCGCGGGGGAAATTCCCATCTGGCAATGCGATTACCGTATTCGCACCCGCGATGGAGAACTTCGCTGGATTGCAGATACGGCTGTAGAAATTCTGAATGAGCAAGGAGTTTCTACCGGCTCAATTGGGATTATGCAGGATGTTACAGACCGTAAACAGGTAGCAGAAAGAATAGAGCGAGAACATCACCTGCTCCGCATGATCATAGACAACCTGCCCGACTACATTTACCTGAAAGACACCGATCAACGCTGTCTGGTCAGCAATGTCGCGAATGCGCACGTCCTGGGAACGACCCCGGAAGCAATCATCGGGAAAACCCTGGGGGATTTTTACCCCCCGGAGGAAGCGGAAAAATATGACGCCCAAGATCGGGAGATCATCGCCACCGGGCGGCCCATCACCAACAGGGAAAATACCTTTTTCGATGCCGATACCGACCAGCAGCGTTGGGCATTGATGTCGCGCATCCCCTTCCGCGCCCCTGACGGGACAATTACCGGGATCATCGGCATCAGCCACGACATCACCGACCGCAAACTGGCCGAATTGGCGTTGGCTGAACAGGCTGAAGAAACAGCCATGCTCTATCAAGTATCTGGCAAACTGGCCCGACTAAATGAATACCTCGAAGGGCTGGCGGAACAGATCGTCCGGATTGCTATTCATGACCTGGGGATGCCGGATTGTGGGGTATGGCTGAGTGATGAAGACAGCCGCCAGTACCGTCTGGTTGCATACGAAGGGTACTCTGAAAATATGCCCGGCATGGTATCTCTGGACAGACCAGGATTAATCACGACTGCCATTCACACCCAAGAGCCGGTATATGTCCCAGACGTGCGTCTTGACCCGCGCTACCTGCTGGGAGAACCAACAACACTGTCCGAATTTGTCATTCCTTTGAAAGTCCAGGAACGCGTGATCGGTATTGTAAATGTCGAAAGCCCTGAAGTCGACGCCATCAGTCCGAAACAGCAGCGGGTGATGCTTGCCTTCGCCGAACGTGCGGCCCTTGCACTGGAAAATGCCCGGCTGGTAGAGTCCCTGGAAGTCGCCGTTGACGAAGTCCAACAGTTGAACGCTATCCTGGAACAACGTGTCGCCGAGCGCACTGAAGCGCTGGAGCAGCGCACACAAGAATTGGAAGCTGCTAACAAAGAATTGGAAGCCTTCTCCTACTCCGTTTCCCATGACCTGCGCGCTCCGTTGCGCGCCATTGATGGCTTTTCTAGCATTCTGATCGAGAGCTATGCCGGTCAAATGCACGATGATGCACAACACTTCCTCCACCGCGTCCGCGAAGGGGCGCAGCGTATGAACCAATTGGTCAATGACTTGCTGGCCTTTTCGCGCATTAACCGAAAAGACCTGAACAAACGACAAATCTCCCTCGCCAGCCTGGTACACGAAGTGTTGGAAGAACTGGAAAGCGAGCAGGTCGGACGAAACATCGAACTGATCATCGGCGATCTACCCGACTGCCATGCCGACCCATCCCTGCTCCGACAGGTGTACGCGAATCTGATCGGCAACGCCCTCAAATTCACCCGCAAAACACCCCAGGCGCGCATTGAAATCGGTGCTCGCATCGAGCGCGGCGCTCGCATCGAGCGCGGTACACAAAGCGAGCATGGTGAAACCATCTACTTCGTGAGCGATAATGGGGCCGGGTTCGACATGCAATTTGCTGACAAACTGTTCGGCGTCTTTCAGCGGTTGCATACAGCTGAACAGTTTGAAGGGACCGGCATCGGTCTGGCGAATGTCAAACGCATCATCACCCGGCATGGCGGACGCATCTGGGCCGACGCCGAAGTGGACCAGGGCGCCGCCTTCTACTTCACCCTCCCCGCTAACGATTGACAATTGCCCATTAACAATTGACAATTTCCCCCATGCTCTCCCATTCCTCTCCCCCTACCGAAAACTTTGATTCCGCCCTCATCTACGCCGGCCTCCTCTACCGCTATGGCGATCTCCTCGCCCTCCCTCCTCACACCACCCCCATCACCCTCCTTGAAGGCAACACTCCCCTCATCCCCGTTCCCCGGCTCGCTGCCGAATTAGGCGGGGGCTTTGAACTGTACGTCAAATATGAAGGGCTGAACCCGACCGGTTCTTTTAAAGACCGGGGGATGACCGCCGCGATGAGCGAAGCCGCCGGGCGCGGGGCGAAAGCAGTGATCTGTGCTTCAACGGGGAACACCGCCGCGTCCGCCGCTGCCTACGCCGCCCGCGCGGGATTGCGCGCCATTGTCCTCATCCCCGAGGGGAAAGTGGCTGCAGGCAAACTGGCCGGTGCGGTCGCATACGGTGCCCAGGTGGTGCAGGTGCAAGGCTCGTTTGATGATGCCCTTTCGCTGGTTGTCGCCATCTCCCAAAAACATCCCATCGCTCTCGTCAACTCCCTCAATCCCTACCGTCTCGAAGGCCAAAAAACTGCCGCGTTTGAAATTTGCGATACGCTCGGCGCTGCTCCGGGTTGGCTCTGTCTCCCCGTCGGCAACGCAGGCAACATTACCGCCTATTGGATGGGCTTCAAACAATATAACGATTGCAAAAGTACCGGTCTCCCGCGCTTACTCGGTGTACAAGCCTCCGGAGCTGCCCCGCTCGTCCTCGGCCACCCAATCGAAAAACCCGAAACCGTCGCCACCGCCATCCGCATTGGTCGCCCTGCGCGGGGGGAACAAGCCCTGCAAGCCGCCGAAGAATCCAACGGGCGGATCATTGCCGTTACGGACGAACAAATCCTCGCCATGCAAAAGCGCCTCGCCGCCGAAGGAGTCTGGGTCGAACCCGCCTCCGCGGCGGGCCTGGCCGGGCTGGCCGAACAGATCCGCGCGGGAGAACTGAACCCCACCGGAAAACGCATCGTCGCCATCACCACCGGTCACGGTCTCAAAGACCCGGACATCGTCACTCGCAACCTCAACCCCACAGTCATTCCCGCCGAACTGGGGCCGCTGGAAGAAACCATCTTGGAAGAATAGTGCACAGAAAACGCAGAAGGCACAGGGATTCCTTCTGAATTCTCTGTGCTTTCTGTGTACCATAAGATCAACTATGCCCGTCGGACGCTTTCTAGGCGGTATCGCCGCCCTCATTCAAGACCCCAAGACCCAAAAATACCTCCTCCTCCGCCGTCTCGCTGACCGCGATTTTGGTGCGGGCGCCTGGGAGTGTGTTACCGGACGCGTCGATCAGGGCGAGAGTTACGAAGTCGCCCTGCACCGCGAGGTTCAAGAAGAAATCGGCGCGCAAGTGCAAATTGATTTCATCATCAGCACCACCCACTTCCACCGCGGCGCACCTGCCCCCGAAAACGAACTTCTCGGCATCGTCTATGCCTGCACCCTTCTATCCGACCCCGATCAGCTTGCCATCACCGAACACTCCGAACATCATTGGCTTACCCGCGCCGAAATCTTTGCCTTCCTCCCCGCCGATCACTGGCTGCGAACGGTCATCGCACGGGCAGAGACCATCCGTGCTTACTTATCCCCCGAACTGGCTGCCTATTTTCGGGAAAAGGGGACGAGAATCTAATGAAAAACAGCGGCTGTCCAATACCCAGGTCGAAAAATTACTTCAACCTGTCCGCGCCAAGGCCGGAGTTACAGGCCAACCTGGCGAAGGTGCGGGAAATGCTGGTGCAAAGAGTTGGGGAACCGAAAGAGGAACCGGTGGATACCCCGCGAAAATGGTATGAGAAGATTTTTTCGCGGAAATGATGTTTAAATGACAGGGTGTAATTTTTCTTCGATCATTCCTGGTCCTGATTTTGCACTTCAACCGCCTCCCAAAACGCATCTTCCGTCAGTCCCTTTCCTTCGCGGATACTTTGCCTGGATTTTTCCAACAAAGCTTGCAAACGGGGCGAACGGCTAAAGACGATATTCTCCAAATCGTCCTCGTCTACTGGATAAATCAAGACGCCTGCCGGTACACCGTTTCGCGTGATGATGAGCGGGCCTTCGGTTTTAATTTCATCTAAATAAGCACTTAATTTCGTTTTTACATCTGCTAAGGGTGCGATTTTCATCGGGTGTACTCCTCGCCACCGATATAAAGCCGGTTGCCTTCTTTTGTGCCAATCGCCAGAATTTCGACCTGGTGCTGTTCTTTATTGATCTCGTAAAATACGCGAAAGCGATTGTTGGGGCCAAACCGCAATTCCCAGGGGGCTCCGAAGGGCGCGGGTTGTTCTAATGGCTTGCGATTTTTGGTAGGTATGTTGGGTGTATTACGAAGTTGTTCACGAATAGTCTGGCGGATCAGGGTGTGATACTTTCGTTCAATCGTTGCCAGGTGTTGCACCAGTTCGGGGGCAAAAATGAGCGTAAAAGGACGGCTGGGTGACATTGACCAATATTATAGGCTGTTTTTTGGTCGTGTCAATTCTTGGAATTCACCCCATTTGTTTTCCCGCGCAGAGTACGCAGAGATAAAAACGCCCGGCGCACTTCGAGTATATCTCACTCGTTCGATTGGCATGAATCGAAAATATGAGTTGAACAAATCCTCAATGCCCTGGCCGCTGGCGTCCCTCAACAAGATTTATTAGCCGATTACTCGGAACTCAAACCCGAAGACATCTACGCAGCGCTGACTTATGCGGCAAAATTAGTGGCTCTTTGGGATTTGCTGTGGTTGCCTCCCCGCCGATTCCCAAAGAACCAAATTAGTCAGTGAAATCCGCGTGTATCCTGTTGCCGCTTAAACCAATATGGCTTTGCGGCTGATCGTTGACGTAAGCATGGGTTTTCTATTTGAATCTGTACTGTTCTTTAGATAAATGGTATGATGATTTATCATACCGGAGAAAAGACATGCCTACTCAAAAAATAGCTATTACCTTGGATGAAGTCTTGCTCACGCGGCTAGATCGCCTCGTTGCTGAATATCGGTTCCCAAGCCGAAGCCGTGCGATTCAAGAGGCGCTTGCTGAAAAACTCGACCGGCTCGAACGTAGCCGGTTAGCCCGCGAAACAGCAAAACTCGACGTTCATTTCGAACAGGAATTGGCTGACGAAGGACTGGAGGAGGACTTTTCCGAATGGCCCGAATATTAAGGGGGGATGTTTACTGGGCGAACCTGAATCCCGTTCAAGGCCAGGAACAGGCTGGACGGCGTCCGGTCGTGATTCTCAGCCACGACATTTTTAACGAGCGTTCAGGAACAGTCATCGCAATGGCGATCACCAGCCAGCTTCAGCGCGCTGGATTTCCGTTGACCATCGAAATTACCAGTGAAGAACTTCCTAAACAATCCTGGGTGAAAATCAGTCAGATCAGGACATTATCGGTATTGCGGTTGGGGACAAGAATTGGCAGATTGTCTCCCGAAGAACTCGACTTACTGGTGGAGGGGTTGAACGAAATCATTGGGTGAATCCCGCCCATTCTTCTCTCAAACCAACCCCCTATTTTCCTGCGCAGGGAACGCAGAGATAAAAACGAGCGATGTACATGGAAGTGTGTCACTCGTTTTATTCAGTTCCAAAATGTTTACGGCACCGCGTATACCCGAACTTCTCGCTCTAATCTGTCTCCCAACGCTTCCGTAGCCACATCCAAATCGTAATCCGCTTGCAACCCCAACCAAAAACGAGAAGACATGCCAAAATAGCGTGCAAGCCACAGGGCGGTATCCGATAT
>DATDOR010000029.1:0-11039 GCA_035293165.1 Anaerolineales bacterium
GATCAGCCTGACGATGGCCCTGAGATACCCGGCTTTGGTTGAGCGAATGGTGCTGCTCAACCCGACGATTACAGGCATTCTTTCCACGTTTATCAATTTAGCGGTCTCACCCGTTACGATGCTCGATCGTTTCGGATTAACCAGCGCAATTGTCTCGGTAGTCGAACGTAGTTTTGTAGGGATTACGGACCGCATTATGCGCCCGGCTTCGTTTGCGGAACGCACGGAAATTACTGAACAAGTTTATTATCGTTTGCGCGAGGATGCCCGTCGTCCCGGGCAGGGTAAGGTGCGGGCGGAATGTTACCGGGCTATGCGCGAAAACAACTTGAGCGGGCAGCTGGGACAGATCGAAATTCCGTCGCTAGTCATTTGGGGCGCAGAAGACAATACTGTCCCGCTGCGCGACGCGGGTGTAATCGCCGACGAATGGCCGATTGCCGACCTCCGTATCCTGCCTAAATGCGGACACTGGCCCCATTTTGAAGCACTGGACACAACCCGGCGCTTGGTGGCCTCCTTTTTAGGACTGCCGCTCATGTCCGATGTGCTTTACACCCCGGTGGAAGACGAGGAACTGGCCCGCATCAATGAAGTCGCACAATTTCTAACACACTCCGATATTGGCCGGAATATGAATCTGGCTCAACGCACTCGCCTGGCCGCGCAGCTTCGCCTGCAAACCCTGGACCCGTACAAACGCATTGTCACTGAGGATGATGCCGGGAGTGAAATGTATATCATCCAGGCCGGGAATGTGGAAGTGTGGCAAGACCCCGAAAACCCCGGCGAAGCTCCTAAACAACCGCGCAAAGTTGCCACGATCAAACCGGGGCAAATGACGGGGGAACTCTCCATGCTCGATCAGGGGCTGCGTACCGCCGACTTAATCACTGGTTCGGAAGGGGCGACGATTCTCTCCCTCAGCCGGGAACGGTTACTGGCCATCGCCGAAGACGACGCCGAACTGGGAACGAAGGTGTTGTGGAATATTGCCACTTCGATGTCTCAGCGCGTGCGGTTTATTCTCTGGCAATTGCAGCGTGCCTCCCAGCGCGCAGAGGCGGCACAACAGCGGGGGCAGAGCCACACAACCCGGGTAAAGACTCAACCCATTCCCACAGTTCAACAATAAAGATTGGTTCTACCGTAATTCACGGGGTGGAACGTTTCCCACTAAAAACCTAAGAGCCAAAACATCTAAATTTCGCCGCGAAATTTCCCAATTTCAGGTATATTGGTGAAAATTCGCGTCTCCTTAAAATTTCTCCATGACTCTCTCCGAACTCACTCAAGCCATGCACGATTTCGTGCGAGCAAAGGGTTGGTATGACTCCACCAGCCCACGCCCCCAGACTCCGCGCAACCTTGCGATCTCCCTCACCCTCGAAGCCGCCGAAGTGCTTGAGCACTTCCAATGGAACGGCGATCTGGCCGATTCTCCCGCTCTTGCCGATGAATTGGCTGATGTGGCCCTCTATTTGTTGCAAATTGCCAGTATTTGCGAGATTGACCTGGAGCAGGCGATTTTGAAGAAGTTAGAAAGGAATTATGAGCGGAAGTGGGAGGCGACATGACGAAACACATCGCCATTTTTGGCGCATCCAGTCCAAAACCCGGCGAGACGGATTATGAACACGCCTATCAACTTGGAAAACTGCTCGCCTTGAGCGGGTGTACGATCTTGACGGGCGGGTACATGGGTACGATGGAAGCGGCCTCACGCGGGGCCTTTGAAGCCGGGGGGCATACGATCGGTGTCACCTGTGAGGAGATCGAAAACTGGCGGAAAACGAAGGCCAATCCATGGGTCAAGGAAGAGTGGAAAAAAGTTACTTTAAAAGACCGCCTGCATACCCTGGTCGAAAATTGTGATGCTGCCCTTACATTGCCCGGTGGAATCGGGACCCTCGCTGAGATTGCCATCACGTGGAGCCACTTACAAGTGGGTATTCTCTCTCCCCGCCCGTTGATCTTGATCGGTTCAGGCTGGCGCACCACTTTTGAAACCCTCCTTGCCACGCAAGCCAGTTATATCCGCCCGGAATATCGAGGATTGGTGACATTTGCGGATGATGTGGAAATGGCCTATCAACAATTGTTGAAGGTTATTGCATAATTGCATCATTACTCGATCACGATTTGCATATGCCTGCAATTAACCCTGAGCGGCTTAAACGAGAAACGGCTGAACTTACTGCCTGTTTTTCCGATCCAGAAAAGTTTGTCCACGTTTTAGAAGATTTGTTGGATCGCTACGCGGACCGTGTTCGTCGTCCCGGACAAACCGGTTCACCTGCCCCGCTTCTCCCAGCTTTCAAAGTTGCGCCACCTGTCATGCGCCAAATCTTATTGACACTTACCCCATTGGCGGAAACCGATTCCCTTGCAGCATTGGCGCTTGCGGATGCTCTTTGGGAAAAACCCACGCTCGAAACGCGCCAGATTGCGATACGATTACTTGGTTTGATTCCCGCAAACGACCCCGATCAAATCCTGACGCGGGTGCAAAAGTGGGCGGGGGTTCATGGAGATGATGCACCCCCACCCAAAGCGGAAGAGTATATCTTGGAAGAATTATTCACAATTGGATTGATCCGCTTGCAAACCCAATATCCTGATCATGTGCTAGAACTTATTCGCGAGTGGTTGGGTCATTCTCAAGTGGAAACCCAAACGCTTGGCGCCAGAGCATTGCTTTCCCTGGTTCAAAACCCTGTGTTCGATAACCTGCCGCTCGTATACCGGCTGCTGCTCCCGCGCGTGATCGATTCCCTGCCTGTGTTGCGTGCGCATCTGGCTGCTGTTATTCGCGTACTCGCCAAACGTTCCCCACAGGAAACTGCGCACTTCCTCAATCAGATATTGATCGTCGCCGATAAACCTGGGATAGCATGGATCACCCGGCAGGCGATGGAATTTTTCCCAGAAGAAACACAGGAGCGCTTGAAAGAAACGATACGCGACCGGTAACTGGATCTAGAGAAGGATTTTCAGCGCGTTAATCAACGCGTCAGCATCCTCTGAGGTGTTGTAACCCTGGAAAGAGACGCGGATGAGGGGGATGTCATTCCAGCAGTGTACGGGGACCTCAATCCGGTATTCGTTGTATAGCTGCGTTTTGAGTTTTTCTACATCTACCTCATCTGGCAGGCGGGCAGCGAAGAATTGAGTAAACCAGCACGGCTCATCGGGTGAGATGGGGGGCAGTCCGGTCAGGGCATTGATGCGTGCGCGGGTTTCGGCAGCCAATTCCCGGCAGCGGGCGCGGACGGAAGTCCAATTGTGTTCGGCTTGGAAACGGATTGCAGCAGGGGTTGCCAAAAACGCAGCCATGTCGCGCGTCCCCTGCCATTCGTGATGATTAACGAATGTGTAGCCGGTTTCGTAAGTAGCGTTTTCGTATCCCCAACTGACAATGAGAGGCTCCAGCATGGGCTGGATTTCACGGCGGACGTAGAGGAAGGCCGAGCCTTTGGGCGCGCAGAGCCATTTATGACACGCGCCGATGTATATGTCTGCACCCAATTCCGCCAGATTGAGAGGAATTTGACCGGGAGCGTGTGCGCCGTCAATGATGGTAAGAATCCCTTCTGCGCGGGCATGGGCAATGATCGGTTCAACAGGAAAGGTCAAGGCAGTGGGGCTGGTCAAATGATCGAGGAAGATCACGCGGGTGCGTGGTGTTACTCCCTGCCAAAAGGTTTCGACGAAGTCCTCCGGGGTAGTGAACGGGAGGGGAATAGGTTGGGGGATATGTTTCGCCTCATTCTTTTTGCATACAAATCGCCAGGTGCGATCCATAGCGCCATAAGCGTGGTCGGTGGACAAAATTTCGTCGCCGGGTTGGAGGGGGAGGGAACGGGCAACAACATTGGCAGCAGTGGTGGGGTTTGGAAAGTAGACCACATCCTGCGCTTCGGCATCGAGGTAGTCTGCGAGTGCCTGGCGGGAGGCAGCCATGTACGCGATGATGTCCCGCCCGAGGAATTGGACAGGCTGGCGTTCTAAGCGGCGTTGCCAGGCTTGATATTCTTCAAAGACAGGGCGCGGGGTAGCCCCGAAGGAACCGTGGTTGAGGAAAATGATCTCAGGATCGAGCAAAAAGTGGGGTTTGAGAGAAGTAATCATCAACGCGAATTGTACTCAAGGAATAAAAATCCCAGTAAATGAAACAGCCCCCAGCGACATCCACCAGGGGCTGTTTGATAAAACTTTTCAACAGTCTTTATTTATCCTTGTTCCCTTTATTGTTCTTGTCATTTTTGTCGTTCTTTTTGTCGCCTTTGTCATCTATCTGCGTATCATTATTTTGGCCTTCGCTCCCATCACAAGCACCGAGAGAATCCCCATGCGCAAGGTGAGCAGCTAACGCTGATTCGTCAACGGTAATGGTATTCGCCTTGCTCGGGTCCCCTGACGGGATGTGGCAGATGGTGACTTTGCCCTCAGTAATGGGTTCGGGTGGGGGTTCACTCTCAATATCTATGACGGTAATCCGGGCATAGATGATTTCTTGGTTGGGCCTGAAGCATAGTATGACTATGACAGGAACTCCGCTTTCGCTACCCTCATCCAGATTGCCAAAAATTTCAGCGACTTCGCGTGGGATGTCCATTCCATTTTGCAATGTGATCTCCTCATCGGAGACGGCAACAACCACGTCCCTAAAAATAATACAGCCGTTGAAATGATCGGTTTCAATCAATTCGATTCGCTCTACCAGCCAGGCGTCGTCCTCTTGAATTTGAACATAGACTCGCACCAACGAGCCTTCAACAATGTTGCCGATCCGATCAGTGTCAGTAACGTCCAGCTCGATACCGTTTACTACCCAGGGATCCACATCGTCCACAATCCCGACAAAAATGAGGAGCTGGGTTTGTTCGTCCAGCAATTGAATTGCGCTGGCGAGCCAGGTGCCATCTTCCCGGACAACGCCTTCTACGTGAACGCGGGAGCCGATTTCAATGCCGGAACTTTTTTGCGTCAGTTTACTCACTTCAAGAGAAATTCCGTCCACCACCCAGGGGTTCATGGATCCGACTATCCCAATAAATTCAAAATGATCGGTCTCGATGACTTTTTCGATTTCACGAGCAAGCCAGGTGCCATCGGGCAAGATTCGTCCTTTCACCTGCACCAGGTCGCCAACTTCAGGATCACCGCTTATTTTAGTTTCCTGGTTTGTTGCAATCGCCTTGCCAGAAATGACCCAAATTGAACCTTTAATCTGCTCAACGAGCCCGGTAAATTCAAAATGGGTTTCATTCTGGAACGAATTGATGTCTGTTGTTAAAAGCGCGCCGCCTTCCTGGACGACCCCGCGCACCAGGACCTGGTCACCTACTTCTATTCCTTCGTCAATTTGTGTGGCGTCATTGATCTGGATTTCCTGTCCGGTAACCGTCCATCTCATGACTCCCATTGCTTCGACAATGCCCATAATCTTGAATTGGTTCACAAAGGATTGAGAGAGAATTTCGATGCGGTCAGCCATGCGGCTCCCATCCGTCAGCAACTGTCCTCGGACAGACACCAGGTCTCCAATATCGGGGTTGCCAAAAAAGGCCGTTCCTGCACGCGTTTGATAGGGGACTCCACCGATTATCCAGACTTCACCGGTTTGAGTCACTTCCCCTTGAGCATTGACCCAAAAAGCGGGCTCGGAGGGGTCTTCGTTATTTTCGATAGAAGTAATTTGTCCAGGGGTGAGGTCAACAGTGGTTTGTTGTCCGGTGACGGCCACTTCACCTTCAACGACAGCAAAACTGCTGCCTTCGTCGGCAATAACCGATACCTGGAATGTTGTCCCTTTGGCTTCTCCAGTTGCAGAAGGAGTATGGACAATGTAAGATGAATTTTCTGCTAAAGATGGAGCCACGCTGTGACTGGTTTCCCCATAGGGTTGAAACAGGGTAATCAGGCGCGGCCCGTCTTGTTGGGCGTTGAGGGACTCTATTTCAACACTCGTATTTGCACCTAATGAGACAACACTCCCATCAAAGAAAAATAGCTGCGCGCTGGAGAGAGACCAGGTGCGAAAAGTTTGTCCGGCCTTGACTTCTGCGGTTTGAATGGTAGCCCAAGAGCCGTCCGGGTTTTGAACCTGGACGATTCCATGAACACCTTGCAGCGTTGCGATCTGTGGGCCTGTGGATTTGTTTGGGGTAGGGATTTGCTCGGCGGTGGGTGTCGTTCCTCCCGCCTGAGTGGGGACGGTTTCAGGGGTTTTGGTTAAATCTCCACCGGAAGATGCGATTTGTTCGGGGGCTGTGTTTCGATTCGATAACCAATTGATGCCCCCCCAAATTCCGGCCAATGCGGCAAATAAAACAAGCGCCATCCCAACGGGAACAAGCCACTTCAAAGCAAATTGGAGTGGAGAAGGTGCGCGGGTCTGTTTCGCTGCCTGCACCACTTTTCGGTATTGTGCCTGGACAATAACTGGATTCCGCGCGGGTTTGGGGATCGTGCGAATCTGGGCGGCCAGGTAAAGAAGTTCGCTCTCTTCTTCTGGCAAACCTGCGATGATTTTATCTACCGCCTCTCCAGCTTCCAGGCGTTCGAGACGGGCTTGCAAAATTTGTTCTGCTTCCATTTCTACACTCTTTGTGTTTTCATTGTCCAATTTCTAGCGCATGGAAAAACGTAGCGCAGCCAAACCGCGATGTTGTAGGGCTTTGACCGCTGCAGCTGTTTTTTGCAGGCGCTCGGCCACTTCATTGATTTGCAGCCCAACCAGGAAACGCAAGCGGATAACTTCAGCTTGATCGTGGTCAATTTGCTTTAAGGCTTCTTGAAGCTTTTCGACAGTCAGTTTATTTTCTATCAGGATGGCAGGGCCGGCTGACCTATCCTTGATGAATGGAACATCTTCAAGTGGGACTGCAGGTTTTGATTTCGCTTTCCGTATGTGGTCTATAATGAGATTCCGTGCAATCCGGTATAACCAGGCCTGGAAGGGGACCCCAGTGGGGTGATATGTTGAAATTCGAGAAACCATCCGCATAAATACTTCACCAGTTAGGTCTTCTGCCAGGTTGGGATCGTTGACTTTCGACCATACATATCTGTAAATTTGCTCATGATGTTGCATGTAAAGTTCACCGACGGCTTTTGACTCGCCATTTTGAGCGCGTTGAATTAAGATTGCTTCAGAGTCAACCACTAGGTTTCCTTTTTTTGACAACACTTCTTACTCCATAAAACGGGCGAAATCAGGAAAGGATTCAAGGTTGATTTATCGCTCGTTAGGACTATCGTAACAAATTAGTAACTGCTCAGGCTAAGAAAGAAAGTTCCCCGAAAAAAAGGTGTGCGTGGGGGTGTACACCCCCACGCACACCTTTTTTTCGGACTAATCCCCTGCTTGGCTGAGTAGTTACATAAATTATAGTAAATTTGTGTAATGAATACTGTAGCCATTTAGGGATGTCATGACGAGAGAAAAATGAATGGCTCTTTGGGATTTGCCGTGGTTAATGCCGACCTCCCCGCCGATTCCTAAAGAACCAAATGAATCACATCTATACCGATGAGGAAAGAATCGTGCGTGCTTCGCCAACGACGAAGATGCTGCCAGTGACCAGAATGATGCCATTGAGAGGAGCAATTGCATAAGCACATTTGAGGGCATCCTGTACCGATAGGGCGATTTCTCGCTTGTCATTCGTCTCGTGGGCAATGAAGGCAAGTTGCTCAGGCGGCATAGCGCGGGGATGAGTAGACTGGGTGGCAATGAGAGTCTGTACGCGGGGACGAAGTTCCCGGAGCATCTCGCGGACGTTTTTATCGCCGGAAACACCGAAGACGAGGACGATGGGGCAGGAAGGGAAGTATTGATCGAGCGTTTCGCGCAGGCGGCGGGCGGAATCCTGGTTGTGGGCGCCGTCGAGGATGATCGGGACAGGATCGCGCGTGAGGATTTCAAACCGCCCAGGCCAGGTTGCAGCAGCGAATCCCGTGTAGATGGCGTCCGGGGGCAGATTGAGGCCGTTTTCCACTGCCACGCGCAAGGCTGCGTACGCGGTCGCGGCATTTTCCACCTGATGAGGGCCCAACAGTTGGATTTCCAGTTCAGCAGGTGGCTCATCCCGAAAGACAACCTGTAGCCTTTGACCTGCTAACCCCGCTGACAAGGGCATAAACTTCACATCATCACCTACCTGCACGAGCGGGGCGCGCCGTTGGCGTGCAATGCGGTGGATCACCTCCCAGGCGGGGACGGGCTGCGGCGAACTGACAATGGGACGCCCCTCCTTGATGATGCCCGCTTTCTCGCCCGCAATTTCGGCAATCGTCGTGCCAAGGATGGGGACGTGGTCGAGCGAAATGGTGGTGATGACACTGACAAGGGGAGTGACGACGTTGGTGGCGTCGAGCCGTCCTCCCATCCCCACTTCGATGACAGCGGCATTCACATTTTGGCGGGCAAAGTGCCAGAAGGCGAGGGCGGCTTCGATTTCAAAAGAGGTGATGCGGGGAATTTTTGCAACGTGAGGTTGGATGTCTTCGACAAGCGTGGTGAAGTCCTCGTGGGGGATGGGAATGCGGTTGATTTGGAAGCGTTCGGTATAGTCTTCAAGGTGGGGGGAAGTGTAGAGTCCGGTGCGGTTTCCGGCGGCTTGCAAGGCGGCGGCGCAGAATGCGGCGGTGGAGCCTTTACCCTTGGTCCCGGCGATGTGAATGACGGGGTAAGCAAGGTGGGGATCGCCGAGGGAGGCCATCAGAGAGTGGACGCGGGCGAGGTCGAAGTTTTCCGGGGCGAGGTTGGCCGCGTGGGTTTTGCTATGATCAATAAAACTGTTGAGATAGGCGAGGGCGGAGGAGTAGGTTAGAGGCATGAGAAATTAACGGGGTGGGAGAATTCCCCGCGAAAAACGGAAGAGTCGAAATTAATTTTGACATGGATTTAGCGAATTATTATAGCTTTACCACGATTTTATTGGTTGAAAAGGCAAATCGTAAATCCTTGTCAGGGGTATTTTTCTGCGATATGATGCTACCAATGGTTATTCTCATGTTTGTCAGAAAGGAGGTGGTGCCCTGGAATCTAATTGCCCCAAACACTTTTCCCCGTCTCTCTTTTCGTTAAAATACTAAATGGAGTGAATAAAACAATGAAAAAACTAATCACTATTCTTTCTCTTTTGATCGTCGCCAGCTTTGTGCTGGGCGCGTGTACCCCTGCAGCGACCCCAACCGAAGAGCCTCCCCCTTCCACTGAAGTCATGGAGGAACCCACCGAAGTGATGGAAGAACCTACTGAGGTCATGACTGAAGAACCCATGGAAGAAACCGAAGAGCCGATGGAAGCAACTGAGGAACCCATGGAAGCGACTGAAGAACCCATGGCGGAAATTGGCTCTGAAGAACACCCGATCAAGGTCTTGTTTGTGCCATCGGTGGATGCGCAGGTGATCGTGAGCGGTGGTGAAATCATGGCCGCCGCCTTGAATGAAGCCACCGGCTTGACCTTTGAAGTGGTCGTCCCGACTTCCTATGCGGCCACTATCGAAGAAATGTGCGCCTCCCCTGCGGACACAATTGGCTTCATCCCCGGCCTGGGCTACGTCCTCGCCAACCAACTGTGTGGGGTGGATGTGGCCTTCAAAGCGGTGCGCTTCGGCTACTCCGTGTACTGGGCGCAAATCCTGGTGCCGCGCGACAGCGACATCCAGACCCTCGAAGACCTGAATGGCTTGACCTGGGGCTATGGCGATCCCGGCTCCACGTCGGGCTACATGGTGCCGTTGGTCATGTTCCAGGAAGCGGGCATCGAACCGGTGCCGTTCGAGACGGGCGGCAGCCACAATGGGGCGGCCTTAGCGGTCTACAACGGAGCGGTGGACTTTGCGACGACCTTCTACAGTGGCTATCTCTCGCCGGAAGGTGGCATTCCGTGGTCGGCGGAAAATCCGGACATTCCCGAGGAATTTGTGGACAGTTGTGCCCCGAATGCCGAGGGGACGCAGTTACTGTGCGGCCCGAACGGCGAATACCGGGTGTTGGATGCCCGGTCTGGGGTGCGGACGGAAGCGCCGGACATTGTGCAGAAAGTGCGCATTCTGATGATTTCGGCGGACATTCCGAACGACACCTTATCGTTTGGGCCGGACTTCCCGGAAGACCTGCGGACGCAGATCGAAGAGGCGTTGATTGCCTTCTCGCAGACGGAAACCTGGAATGAATCGATTGGGAACCAGGACTTCTATGGCTGGACGGGGATTGACCCGGCCACGGATGCCGAGTATGACTTTGTGCGTCTGATGGTAGCGGCCACCGGCTACTCCATCGAAGGCCTCGGCGAATAATTCGAGGTTTATGTTGATCCCGGACAGGGATATCCCTGTCCGGGATTTTCTTTATAGTAATTATGCTCAAGATCATTAATCTTCATAAAATTTATGATGGGGGTGTCCACGCCCTGAATGATGTTAGTTTTGAAGTGCCAAAAGGACAATTCCTGGCCGTGATCGGCCTGAGCGGTTCAGGAAAATCCACCCTCTTACGGTGTATCAACCGTTTGATCGAGCCAACATCTGGAAAGATTTTCTGGTACGATGAGGATGTAACAGAAGCTTCTGATGAAAATCTGCGCCGCATTCGCAGGCGGATCGGAATGGTTTTCCAGCACTTTAATCTGGTTCATCGCTCCTCGGTCTTAACCAATGTGCTGGCGGGCCGTTTGGGATATGTGAATCCTGCCTGGAGTCTGCTCAATCGCTTTCCAAAAAGCGATGTTGAAAATGCCTACAAACAGCTTGAGCGAGTAGGCATTGCAAAAAAAGCCAACGATCGGGCAGATGAACTAAGCGGCGGCCAACAGCAGCGTGTTGGGATTGCCCGTGCCATGATGCAAAATCCCGAAATGATCCTGGCAGATGAACCAGTGGCCAGCTTAGACCCTGTCCTGGCTCACAGCATCATGCAGTACCTCGAGAAAATCAATAAAGAGAACGGCGTGAGTGTCCTTTGTAGTTTACATTTCCTGGATTTGGTTCACCGGTACGCAGACAGAGCGATTGCTCTCAACG
>DATDOR010000030.1:0-8285 GCA_035293165.1 Anaerolineales bacterium
ATGAAAGTTCTTTTGCAGGGAGCACACTTGGCGAAGGCTGTCCCAGTGAACTGCGTGGGGCAATGTACACAACTTCTCAAATCGTGATCAATGAACACCAGATAATCAACTGGGAACGCGGCTTTGACCGGAACGGCAAACAGGTTTGGGGAGCGACGATGGGCGGGTATATCTTCAGCAAAATACAGGCGTATGAAATTTAATCAAGCGTCAACTCACCCTACAACAAAATTATGGACTTCGTAACCGTTCAGTTCCCCCACCTGAAGGGGGTAAGAACCCAAAAAAATGGTGTCCGCAGGGGGTGTACACCCCCTGCGGACACCATTCCTGATCATACCCTTGCACAGGCTGGACAGATTGCGCTCCTCGTCGGGCACAGCCACAAATACTATCTCCTTCGTCTGAATTCTGGCGACAGACTTCAAACACATCGGGGCGAAATCTATCATGATGATTTAATTGGCAAATCCTGGGGCAGTATCGTCAAAAGCCATATCAACCGGACATTTTACCTCCTCGAACCCACTGTGGCCGATCTGATTAACGAACTACCGCGCCAGACACAAATCATGTACCCCAAAGACATCGGGTTTATCCTGGTCACAATGGGGATTGGCCCGGGGCGGCAGGTTCTCGAGGCAGGAACCGGTTCTGGCGGGTTGACCGCTGCGCTTGCACATGCGGTTGGCCCAACCGGGCACGTGTACAGCTACGAGCAGAATTCCGAAACCCAACAAATTGCCCACAAGAATCTAAGCCATTTGGGCTTCGGGAAACGCGTTACCTTTAGGGTGCGGGACATTGCGGAGGGGTTCGACGAAAAAAACATTGACGCACTCATTCTCGATTTGCCAAATCCATATGATTACCTGCCCCAGGTCCGAGCGACCCTCAAATTGGGAGGTATGTTCGGCACGCTTCTGCCCACGACCAACCAAGTACAACTTTTGCTCAAATCGTTGAAGACTCAAAATTTCGCCTTTATCGAGGTATGCGAAATACTGCTGCGTTACTTCAAAGATGATCACAGTCGTTTTCGTCCTGTTGATCGGATGGTCGCACATACAGGGTTTTTGATTTTTGCGCGTCCTGTTGGGGAAATTACAATGCCCGAAGAATGAACAACCTGTCTTTCACCACTTTAACCGAAACTGAAATCGCCCGCCGTCTGGCTGGAATTCCTCTCCGGAACGCGCATAGCCCTTTTCCACCAGGATTTTTCCAAGAACCTGCCAGGCCCGCGGCGATCTTAATTCCGTTTACATGCCTTCAAAACGTGTGGCATTTGCTTTTCATCCGCCGCACCCACAATGAGAATGACCGGCACGGGGGCCAAGTCGCGTTTCCCGGCGGACGCATGGACTCTTCTGACCTCTCTTTAGAAGCCACCGCCTTACGCGAGGCAGAGGAAGAGATTGGGCTAAAGCCTTCCGATGTTCACATTCTTGGACGGATGTATGATTTTCATTCCGTCACGAATTATATAGTCACCCCCATCGTGGGAATGTTCAAATGGCCGTACTTATTCCAAATTGACCCCCAAGAAGTCAGCAGGGTGTTTACCATTCCTCTGGCCTGGTTGGCGACGCCAGACAACCACCAGATCATGGCCCGGCACATCCCGCCGCATAAACCCTGGCCAGTGATTTATTTTGATCCCTACGATGGGGAAGTATTGTGGGGATTCACCGCACAGGTGGTAATGCATTTGCTGGATATTCTAAATCGATAAACACCCTGAAAGAGAAAAAAAATGTTTTGGTCAACAGTAGTATGAACACCCGAAAAAAAGCCAGGAGACTAACCGTTTCCTGACTTATATTTTTTTGCGAAAGACAATTATTCGTTCTCCTCGTCCTCTTCCTCTTCTTCTTCCGCCTTTCCACGGGCAATCAGTTCTGGTTCAAATTCAGCAGGTTCAATTACTTCCTCTTCTTCGCGAGTGGCGATCGAGATAGCAATGACAATATTTTCATTATCTTCATGCCGAACATTGACTTTGTCACCAAGCGAAAGACTGCCAACGGTGATAGCGTCACCCAACTCGACAATAGAGGAAACATCAACATCAATATACTCAGGCAGGTCGCCAGGGAAAGCTTCTACTTCCAGTTCTTCCAAATCGGATATCAACATGGCTTCGTATTCACTCATCACTGGAGCTGTTCCATGCAAGCGGACGGGAACCATGGCAACAATTTTTTCAGTCATAGACACGGCCTGGAAGTCCAGATGCATCAGATGCCCTTTGAGAACATGATATTGTTTATCGCGAACCAGGACCGTATGTGAGTCTCCATCCACTTCGAGGTTAATCAGGGCAGAGGACGGCAACCCGCGTAATGCCAGGGTGGCGTCTCGCAAATCCAGCGTGATAGGAATTGATCCGATATGTTTCCCATATACGACAGCAGGTAGTTTGCCTTCCTGACGCATTGTCTTGACTTGTTTGCCAATTAGTGTGCGGTGTGTGGCATTGAGTTTGTGTTCAGATGACATAGGCTTCATCCTCGAGCGCCTCTCACAGAGAAATGCTGGGCTTGCAGCATTTCTCCATTACCTTCGCTCTTTCGAATAGATATTTGCCTGGTAACTATTCAGCCCAGAGTAGAAAATAGCTAAAAAAAAGGTGTGCGTGGGGGGTATCCCCCACGCACACCTTTTTTCGGGATGCTTCTTTTTTACCTGGTAATTACTTTGCTTGTATAACAAGCTGGCAGGTTACAAAACGGCGGGTATTGTAGTCGGGGGGTTAGGATTCGTCAATATAATGATCGAATTATCCCTCAATAACGCCCCATAAACGAATGACACCTTCTTCTGCGGCTGTCGCGAGAAGCGTGCCATCAGGAGAGAATGATAAATCCGTAATAGGTCCGCCAGAGCCTTCCAGCGTGTTCAGTAAGGATTCATCGGTAGTTGTCCACAAACCGATAGTATTGTCGCGTGTGCCGACAGCTAATAAGCCATTGATAGGGGACACCGCTACGCGGGTAATATGGCCCTTATGCACATGAAAACGTTTGACAAAAGGCCAGTCGGTCGTCGTGCGCCAAATTAATATGAGGCCATCTGCAGTACCGCAAATCAACTCTGCACCATTATGAGAAAAACATAGTGTGGTTACTTTTCCCCAATTGCCCCGGAGGGTGTTGATCAGGTGCCCTGCAGAAGCAAGCCAGATGCGGACACTGCCATCTTCTCCAGTGGTGGCGACCAGCGCCCCGCGCGGGGAGAAACATGCCTGGCAAACCGCGCCCCCTCCCCCGGTCAGGGTGTGGATCAGGCTCCCTTCGGGCATGCGCCAGAGGTTCAAGACTCCATCCGCCGATCCTGTTGCGAGAATTTTCCCATCGGGAGCATAAGCCAGGGTGGTAATTGGGCTGGCATGTCCGGTTAGGGAATTGATGGGGGTTTTGCTATCTATGTGCCACATACGGATGATTGTGTCCTGCCCACCAGAGACGATGTATTCTCCATCGGGAGAACAGGCAATTTGCATCAAGCCAATCGTGTGCGCGCGCATTTTTTGAATTTCGGCTCTCCTGGCAGCGTCCCAAAAACGCAAACTTCCATCTCGATAGGCAGAGGCCAGGATTTTGCCATCCGGGGAAAAGGCCAGGCTGGTGAGGCTTCCGGTAAAATCGTCTATAGTATGGTGAAGCTGCCCATCTGAGGAATGCCAGATGTGAATGGCTTGATCTTCTGCGCTCCCTGCGATGAGTTGAGAATCGGGTGAGAATGTGAGGTTTTTGAGGGGGGAAAGGCTTTTCTGAAGCGCGTGCAAAAATTTACCTGTAGACGCATTCCAGATGACGGTTTCTCCCTTGTCCGTTGATGCAGCTAAATATTCGCCGTCGGGAGAATAAGCCAGCCCGGAAACAGCCTGGGAGGTACCTCCCATCTCACCCTGTAACCGGCCATTTTTTAGGTTCCAGATTTTTATTTCACCATCTTCCGAGGCAGATGCCAGATGTTTGCCGTTAGGGGCAAAGGTGGCATGACAAACGGAGGTTTTGTGCCCAGAGAGGGCATGGGTCATCGCTCCATCAGGGGCACGGCGCAGGCGAATGACCGAGTCCGTTGCAACAACGGCAATGGATGAACCGTCGGGAGAGATTGCAAGCCCGCGCACGGCTTCCAAACGGCCATCCAATACCTGCAAGGTACGGCCATCTGTGGTTTGCCAAAAACGGACGAAGCCATCTTCCGCGCCGGACGCGAGCCAGGAACCGTCTGGTGAGAAAACAAGGGCATTTATCCGACGATTGTGACCACGCATTTTACGAAGGGGGGAGCCGTCAAAAATGCGCCAGAGCCAAATTAAACCATCTTCAAAACCCGAAGCAATTGTTGAGCTATCGGGAGAAATCGCAAAGCCAGTTACCCAGGCATCGGCATCAATGAAACGTATTTTTTCCATGGTTTGGACCTTGTAGAGATGTATTCCGATGGATGAGGAAACTGCGAGATACCGCTGATCGAGGCTAAAAGCGACACGCTCAATCTTTCCGCTGCCCAAGCGAGCGAGACGGACCAGCCTGCGGGCATTTTGGGCAGAAATGATGCCAGGGGCAAGACTTAATGGAGTGGAGGAGGGGATTTCGGAAATGATTTTCGATGAACTCGCCCGTACAGAATGGTAAAGAAGTTCTGCTGCCCATTGATCCTGATGCTGATAATCCGGGCGCAAATTGACAAGTTCAAGGAAAGCAGATCTGGCGGTTTGCCAATCTTGTGTCTGATGGGCAGCGAGTCCTGATGAAAAGAGTTGGAAGAGTTTTTCTTCTTCCTGACAACGGATGTATGCGTCTTCCCAAGATTTTTTGATTTCTTTTTTCGCTGCAGTGTTCAGTAGTTTTTGATACATTATCGCAGCTTCCGCCCATTTTCCAGCAATTTCTAGAGAACGCGCATGGTTTTCAAGTTCCGCTTCTAATTGCCAGCGATAGAGGGTTTCAATATGGTCTGCGCGTGACGTGTCTCCAGCCTGGCGGTAAGCATAAGATGCTGTTTCCAGCTCATCTCGAAGGAGGGCTGCATCCGCCCGGCGCATCCAAATCGTAATCTTTAGTTGGTATGCAGGGCCATGATTCGGGGTAAGCTTAAGCGCCCGTTCACATAATGCAAGAGCTTTTTCATCATCTTTTGGCACAAGCGATTTCGCTTGTCCGACAAGCGCATTGGCGAGGTGAGGGCGGCTTGTTTTTTGATCTTTCTTGTAAGAATCTTCGAGAATTTCAAGTGCTTCATCATACCTTTCCAGATAGTTCAGCGTTTCCCCCAATTTGATACTGGCTTGCAAGTTATCCGGGTCAGCAGATACTGCAGAACGGAAGTAGTGCGCTGCATCTTCCCACTGGTGTTGAGCATAATACCCCTGAGCAACGGTCAAATATTGTTGGAGGCGTACGATAGAATCTTCAGAAGTCACGAGGATTAATTATAGGAGAGAAGCAGTATGGATACAAGTCAGCAGGGAGTACCCTTCTCAATCGAGTATAAGGGCAAATCACGAAAAGACAAATTTATGATGGAAGCAATCCTCATAAGTCAATCCATCGTACGATGCGAGTGTGTGTTTCAAAGATTGCAAAACTACTGCGGCCATTCATGCCAAGCAGCTCTCCTGGGTTTAGCAGCAGCGTAGAACCGATCCATTCTTCGTGGGCGGTATGATCGTGGCCATAACAAACCAGGTCAAATTGTTGTGAGACGGCGATTGGGCGCGCAATTTCAGGATAGTGATTGATCACTATACGCAGTCCACCTAACTCCAGGGAGGCAAACTGGCCATGGATTTGGACATTTCCAGTTTCGATAGCCTTGAGGGTTAACAACCGCGGGTCCCCATCATTATTTCCAAAGACAACATGAATGGGTTTTTCTCCAACGCCTTTTCCCAACCGAACAATGACAAAGGGTGAACACAAATCACCACAATGCAAGATCACGTCAGCAGTGGACAAAATGGGCATGGCTTGATCAAGTTTCCATATTTGATCATGCGTGTCACTCAGGATAGCAATTTGCACGGTCGTTCTCCAATTCGCAAAAGGTATAATTACCAGAATTCTACCCCAACTTTTTATTAATTCTCTCTGTATCTGCTCAGGCATAAGTAGAGAAACCTCCGAAAAAAAGGGGTGCGCGGGGGTGTACACTCCCACGCACCCCTTTTTTTCGGGTCATTCCCACTCCGGGCTGAGCAGTTCCTTTTCTCTTTCAAATCTATGAACAAACAATTTTTCTGGAACGCATTAATATTTACGTTTACCCTGGGTTTGGCTTTTGCAACAGGTTTTGTGACTCACGATATTACCGAACGCCGAAACAGTGAATACCCACTTTTGCACGAGGTAGTTGATATTCTTGAAACCTATGCGCTTGATCCTTTGCCCGAACAAAAAGATTTAGAGTACGGAATGATCGGGGGAATGTTAGAAACGTATGGGGATCCTTATACAATTTTTGTTGCCCCCCCGCAGCATGAATTACAAACCAATCAATTGGATGGGACTTTCGGTGGGATTGGCGTCAAAATCGAACGGGGGGAGGGGGGAAGCTTTCTGCTCTATCCTTTCCCGGACAGCCCAGCGATGGAGGCCGGCATTTTGAATGGAGACCGGTTGGTAGCGGTAGATGAATTATTTGTTTCACCTGAAACAACCATGGAGCGTATCGAGGCAGCTATTCGCGGTCCGGTAGGGAAGCACGTAGAAATTATTATTGTGCGTTTGCCAGATGGTCAAGAATACAACTATTCGGTCAAACGCGAAGAGATTGCCTTACCTTCCGTGATCTGGCATCCTGTTGAAGGGGAGCCACAGGTAGGGCTTTTACAGGTAACCATCATTGCCCAAACAACCCCGGATGAGATTCTGCGTGCCGTCGAGTCATTACAGTCAATGGGTGCTCGCTATTTTATTCTTGATTTACGAGGAAACGGGGGGGGGTTATTCGATGCAGGAATTGATATGGCACGTCTGTTTTTACATGAGGGAGAAGTGATTGAGCAGCAATATCGGGGAGAGGAAGTGGAAAGGTTTTCGGTGACCCACCCCGGCCCCCTTGAAGCTATTCCCCTGGTCGTCTTGGTTAACCACGGTACGGCCAGTGCAGCAGAAATCGTCGCAGGAGCAATGCAAGCCAATGACCGGGCTGTCTTAATGGGCGAAACCACTTACGGGAAGAACACGATCCAGTTGGTTTTTCAATTGCAAGATGGTTCTAGTTTGCATGTGACTTCGGCACATTGGTGGTTTCCGGAGTTGGAATTTCCTGTAGATGGCTCTGGGTTGAAACCAATGGTGTTAGGAACAAATGATGAGGATTGGGTCCGAGTTGCTGTGGATTTTCTGTTGCAAACCCCTTAAGAACATCAGCCCGACAAGTAGGTTGCCGGGCTGAAAATCGAAAAAGCATCCTGTTTATCAGAATGGACAATCATCCTGGAGCGCTACATCCTTCGCGGTCGCACCAAAAGAAATTGAATCACTCCCTATAAAGACACCTATCAATGGCATAATAAAATTAAATTTTGTTTCTGTTACAGTTACGATAATCTGTGTTCCCGGTACAGCGGGCGCTGTATAGGTGGATTGAATGAGTATTGTGTTCGAGGAAAGATCAACAGGGAAATGCGAGCTTGCTTTAATATGTGCACTAATTTTCCCAAGATTGTTCGGATCATAGGGTGGACAAACAGAGGCAAAAACGGCGCCTTCCTGGGCAGCATCGCGTAATGCGACATAGGTAAAAAATAAGCGCCCTAAGTCCACGATTCCAGCAAGAAGAATTAACAGAACCACAGTGGCAAAGGCCATTTCCAACAGACTCTGTCCTTTTTCTTGAGGAGAAGTTGATAAAGTTTGAGAATTTATACGATGCGTTTTCATACGTTTGTCCTCCGGTAATCCTCTGGAGAATCACGGTTTACGAATAACAGGCATAAAAATATGCCAATCGGGAAGAGGGGCAATTCCCTGGCCGTTTTGACTGATTGTAACAGGTTGCGTGTCTTCCCACAAAATCAGCGGTGGGGTAACCACTGCCCCGGCAGAATCGACCAGGGCATAATACAGGCGGTTGCCCCCTGCGCCATCACGCCAATTGAATATGCCCATCCCATCAGAATTCACCGCGAGAGATACAGGACGAACATCGCTCGGGCGATTATCAGGGTTTTGGAAAGATTTCAAATTCGCGCTGTTGAAGGTAACCGATGCACCCCCATTGTCATCCAGAATAGTGTACTCTACCATACCCAGGGTATTCACCCA
>DATDOR010000031.1:0-2749 GCA_035293165.1 Anaerolineales bacterium
ATCCGGTCCATATGGTGGCTCAAATCCAGGATAACGGCTTCGTTCACCGTCTGTCCTGCCAGGCTGCTGCCCGCTCCCCGTGCGAGGATGGGGACTTCGTAGCGCGCTGCAAGTTCGACGGCGGCGTGTACCTCTTCCCCATCCCGCGGCAGAACAACACCAAGCGGCATCACCTGGTAGGTGCTGGCATCGGTGCTGTACAACATCCGGCTGTAAGCGTCCGTGCGCACATCGCCGCCGATCCGTTTTTTAAGATCGTTAAAATAATCGGGCAAAGCAGAAGGGGTAGGCATAGGGTGTCTCCTGGATTATTGAAATCATAGCATAAATAGCGTATTCACGCTATTATTTAATATTGCCCGTCGTCTTAGAATTACTATGGTTTCGACACAGAACATTTGTCTATTGCGTGTTATCTTAACCTTATGCTATACTGGTTCCATTCAAACTTTTGCAGTTTTGTCAGGGCTGGGCCATCTTCATCCCCACACTCACACAATTCAGCTACAATGCCGGGGAAACCAGCCCCAGGGTTCCTTTTTAATTTAACCGGGAAGAGCTCTTTTGTCCTTTCAAAGTAACCGTTCACTTGGTGAGGGGATTATCCGAAAAAATGGTGTCCGCAGGGGGTGTACACCCCCTGCGGACACCATTTTTTCGGGTTCTTACCCCCTGCAGGTGGGGGAACTGAACGGTTACCTTTCAGATGTAGCGGGTAAAAGAGGATTAAGATATGTCGAACAATTCTAACAATCATGGCAACAATGGGTTTAATGGACTGGAAAACGAACCATCGTTATCCGAAGACATGCGGCGGTACTTTGCATTGTTCTGGCATTGGGCCTGGTTCCTGATCTTGATCACACTCGTAGCAGCAGGTTTTTCTTTTTACCTGAGCAACCAACAGCCACGCGTTTACCTCGCCAGCGCCACGATGCTCATCCGTGAATCTCGCGCCGCCAGTGAATCCTCCAATACGCTCTCCAACGAACGGCTTGCCCAGACCTATTCCAAAATGATGGTGCAGCAGCCCGTTTTAGAAGGGGTCATCGAGGAACTGGGCCTTGAACTCACCCCGGACAAGATCCAGGAAAACATTGAGGTTGAGGTGGTCCAATCCACGCAACTGATCATCGTCAGTGTCGAGGATACCATCCCTGAACGCGCCGCCCAAATCGCCAACACGATTGGCACAGTTTTCGCCCGGCAAAACGAAGCTTCGCAAGCCTCCCTTTACCAGGAAACCAAACAAAATCTGTCCGCTCAAATCGCCAGCACCGAAAAGCAAATCCAGGACGCCCTCAATGCCTTGGAAGCGTTGGGAACCTTTTCCTCTTCCGATGTCGAACGTGACCTGCTCGAAACCGAACTGGCAGCCTACCATAAAATCTATGAAGACCTGCTTCAACAAGTGGTGCTCGCAGATCTCGGACCGCGTGCGACCGAGGACACCCAACCCGCCGATCCCCAAGTCCTGCGCGATAAACTGGCCGAAGTCGATCAACTCATCCAAACCACCAACATGCAACTCGAAGCCCTGGGCGGGAATACGGAAACGGGTATCGAACGCGACCGCCTGGAAGCCAACCTGGCTCTGTACCGGCAAACATACGCCAATCTCGTTCAGAGTTTCGAGCAAGTGCGCCTTGCCGAGATTGAAAACACTTCCAAAGTGGAGCTGGTTGAGCCTGCACAAACCCCGAACGAACCCATCCGTCCCAATGTCCTTCAATCTACTTTATTGGCGGCTGTTGTGGGGTTGATGAGCGCCTGTGGTTTGGTTTTTCTCTTAGAAACGCTGGACGACTCCATTAAAGGGCCCGATGATGTCGTCCGCCATTTGGGGTTGCCCGTTTTGGGCGTCATCGCCCACATGGATCACCCCGAAGATTTTCCCCTCGCTGCACGGCAACCTCGTTCTCACGGCGCCGAAGCCTTCCGCTCGCTGCGTACAAACATCCAATTCACCGGAGTGGACACCCACATCCATACCTTGCTGATCACCAGCCCTGGCCCGCAAGATGGCAAATCAACCATTTCCTCCAACCTCGCTGTCGTCATTGCCCAGGGGCAGAAAAAAGTCATTCTGGTAGATGCCGACCTGCGCCGCCCATCACTGCACAAGAAGTTCAACACCTCGAACAGGGAAGGATTGAGTGAACTCTTTTTCAAAAGCCCGGCAAATTTGAATGAAGTACTGCACCCCTCGCAAGTGCCTGGTTTAAGTATCTTAAACACGGGCGCATTGCCACCTAACCCCTCCGAACTTATCGGCACACAAAAAATGCAGGAGATCATCCAACATGCCAAGCAGCACGCCGACCTGGTCATTCTGGACACTCCTCCAGTCATGGTCGTCACCGACCCTTCCGTGCTTGCACCCAAAGTGGATGGTATCCTCGTTGTCCTCCGCGTGGGCAACACCAAACTTTCCGCGGCCAAACATACCTTGGAGCAACTTCACCGCGCCAACGCCAACGTTCTGGGAGTCGTTCTCAACGACATCACCTCCAATCGCTCCCGGTATTACTACTACAACCGTTATTACAATAACTTTTATTATTCTGGCGGAATGAAAATACGCCCCTAAAACAAACGATCCGGCGTACTTGGCTAGTCGCCCAGACCCGAAAGTTTTTGAGGCGGCTCTGGATACAGAAGGGGTCTGAAAAACCCTTTTTTTGGTAACTGCTCAGGCTAAAGCAGAGGAAATTCCGAAAAAAAGGTGAGCGTGGGGGTGTACACCCCC
>DATDOR010000032.1:0-4892 GCA_035293165.1 Anaerolineales bacterium
TGGGGTGTACACCCCACTCACACCCCAAAATCTGGGGACCTCCTCGCCGATTCCCAAAGAACCTTTTTTGGGTCTACCGTAATCAACGGGGCGGGAACCCGAATTTCACGCTAAAAACGGAAGGGCCACTTTTTTCCACGAAATTAGAAACCCCTTAACTTAGCTTGTCGTTGGAACTTTTCCTGGCTCCCAGAAGTATAATCTAAGGAAACCTCCTTTTTTTGACCTGAGCAGTTACACAAAATCAACCATATATAAGATAGCGAACATATGAAATCCCAAACCTCCGAACCAAACAGATGGTGGGACTTGTCCGCCGCCGTGATTTTGCTCTTTGCGAACTTTCTTGCCGCACTTCGGCTTTCGGCGACTGATTGGACTGATGAACTCGGCATCATTCAACTGATCAGTCTGGTTGGGCTTGCCATCGGTCTGGGATTGGGCCAAAGCCGTTTTCACAGGATTCAAGCCACCTGGTATGGGATTGCCTTGGGGATTTTTACCATTGGTTGGCAATTAGGCTTAACTTTCACAAAAGGCGCTTTATGGAGCGAACGCCTGATTAGTCTAGGGGGTAGGTTACTGCATTCTTCACAAGATCTCCTCCAACAACGCGCCGTAAGTGATCCAATCCTTTTTTTAACCTTGATGGGGATATTATTTTGGGCGCTTAACGTCCACGCCGGCTACGCGCTTACCCGCCATGCGAATGCATGGCGCGCAACGCTGCCAACTGGTCTCGCACTCTTTATCGTTCACATCTACGATCCTTATTGGCCTAATCGCACCTGGTTTGTAGCCAGCTATATTTTCTTATCCTTATTGCTGCTTTCACGAACCCATTTTTTACGTAGCCGTGCAGAATGGAAACAAAATCGCACCCACTTGCCCCCTTACATCGGCCTGGATTTCCTACGGGCAACCATGCTTGTAGGAGGAGTGCTGGTGCTACTCTCCTGGACTATTCCTGCCCTGGCATCCAGCGTTCCCCCCATTGAGCGAGCATGGCAAAAACTTGCCCAACCCTGGTACGAAGCCCGCAGCCGTATGAGCAACGCCTTTGCTTCGCTGCGTGCCACAGTGGGCATCACCCAAGATTATTATGGAGATGTACTCCCACTTGGTCGAGGCAACACGTTGACCGATATAATTGTCTTTCAAGTCAAAGCCCCTACCCCACCTTCTACAGGTGTACGTTACTACTGGCGTGACCGCATTTACGATACCTGGAATGGGAGCAGCTGGTCATCCAACCCGGCCGGCACCCGTGATCTGTCTCCTCAAGATGCAGCGCTTCCCTTTGCAAATTTGGAGGGCCGGTGGGAAGCCAGTTTTGTCTTTTTCCCGGCAATTCAATCTTTCACCATTCATATGGCTTCTCAACCGCAATGGATCAGCCGGCCTGCTGAAGCAGATATTGTCGTAAATCCTGACAGTACAGTGGATCTTCTCTCCGTAAAAACAACCCCATCTCTGCGCGCAGGGGAAATTTATGAAGTTCAAGCTTCCCTTAGCAACGTGACCGTAAACCAATTACGCGCTACTGGAACCAATTATCCTATCTGGATTCTTGAGCGCTATTTACAACTCCCCAACACCCTCAGTGACCGCACAATCGAGCTTGCAAAAGAAATTGCTGAAGGACGGGAAACCCCCTACGATATCAGCGAGGCAGTGACCCAATGGTTGCGAGAAAGCATTACCTATAGCGATAGAGTTCCCATTCCTCCGGCCGAACAAGACATCATTGACTGGATGCTTTTTGATCTGAAACAGGGTTTTTGCAATTATTACGCTACAACGGAAATTATGCTTCTCCGTTCTCTTGGCATCCCCGCTCGTCTGGCAGTTGGTTATGCACAAGGAGAGTTGGATGCCGAAACTGGTCTTTATACTGTGCGCCAGCGAGATGCCCATGCCTGGGTGGAAGTGTATTTTTCGGGTATCGGATGGGTCGAATTTGAACCCACATTGAATCAACGCCCGTTACGTCGGCCGCTGGGCGATCCCATTGGTGACGGAACAAACAATAATCTCCCCGATGGCGTTCAAAATAATTTAGATTTGGAAGCGCTGCTTGGCTTTGAAGCACTAGCGGATGACCCACTTCTGAACCCCCCTGAGACACCTGATGACAATGCGGGCTTATTAAGTTCCCCCTGGGTGCTTGTCATCGCCATTGCTGGTGTGGGACTCATAATTGCAGTCTTTTTTGCCTGGTCCCGTAGTCTAAACCACATCAAAATTCCTGATCCTGCCAACCCCCCCTTACCGGTTAAGATAGATAAAACGATCCAGCGTTTTGGACTTAAAACCCCGAATTTTTTGCGCCGCTGGGCATATCATGCCACCTTACCTGTACAAGCAAAATCCTATCAGGTTATTAATGACTCCCTCCATCGCCTGGGATCACCTGCAACGGTCAACAACACCCCAGCAGAGAGAGCGGCTACCCTGATTGGACTTCTCCCCACAGCCACCGATCCCATTCAGATTCTCTTGAACGAGTACCAGCACTTAACTTATGCCAATGGAGCTGCACCAGACAGCCAAAAGAATGGGGCTTCTGCTCTGGCTGCGTTTGAAGCGGCCCGTGCTGTCCGGAATCAGACATGGATCACGATTGGGCAACGCTTTCTGAGCCGGTTCCAGCAACCCAAGCGGAAAGACACGATCATAGATTGGCAACGGTAATTTCTCCTGTTTGAGCCGGGTTAAGTTCCGATTACTTACCTGATTTCACCCCTACGCGAAAACTATTCCCGTGTAGGGGTATTTTTATTCCCTTATCGAGTAAAATATTCAGGGTCTACCGTAATCAACGGGGTGGGAACCCGAATTTCCCGCTAAAAACGGAAGAGCCAATATTTAAAAACGACTATGTCCCTGAGTAAACTATGAATACGCTAATCAAAACCACCGCTGTTTCAATCACCCTCGCCGAACAAATTGGCAGTCTAAGCCAACTCGCTGAAAAAATCAATACTACACTTACAGAGAGCCGGGTAGCTCTGCCGTCTGGCCTGTCACAAAATCTTAAGTACATGGCACAAACCTTGAGCCGGATCGGTCAGAAAATCAGCGAGCACGAAGAAGAACGCCAGGACTTGCTTGCTCTGGCAGACATCAGTCAAGTGGTTAATTCATCCCTTGACCTCAACACGGTACTACAAATCGTCATGGATACAATTGTGCGGCTGACAGGGGCTGAGCGCGGCTTTCTTATGTTACGCGATGAACAAGGGGAACTGCAAATTCGCACCGCTCGGAATTGGGAACAGGAAACCATTAACCCTTCTGAGTTTGCTATTAGCCGTACAGTAATCAACCGGGTTGCCTCAGAAGGGAAGCCTGTCTTGACAACCAATGCACAAGAGGATCCCCGTTTTGGTGGGCAAGCCAGTATTGTTGCCTTTAGTCTACGATCTATCTTATGTGTTCCATTAATGGTAAAGGGGGAATTGACAGGTGTCATCTATACTGACAACCGAATTAAAACTGGATTATTTTCCGAAAAAGAGCGCAGCTTACTCAACGCTTTTGCCAACCATGCTGCCGTCGCCATCGAAAATGCCCGCTTGTTCGAATCCGTCCGCCAAACACTCGTCGAGGTGACTGAATTAAAAAACTTATTGGACAACGTCTTTGCCTCCATCGCCAGCGGCGTCATTACGGCAGACACTGAAGACAAAATCAGTCTATCCAATCAGGCTGCCGAACGCATCTTAGGCCAGGGAAGCGATCAACTTCGCGGCAATCGAATTGACACCCTCCTGGCGCCCATTGCGAAAGACCTCTCTTACCATATCACAAACGCCCGCCAAAAGGGGCAGCTCATCATTGGACAAGAATACCGGCTCATGATCCCAACACGTCCCGACTCATTAGACTTGAGCCTGAATATCTCCCCGCTCAAAGACGGCAATAACATCACGCAGGGGGTTGCAATTGTATTAGATGATCTGACCGAGAAGAAACGGCTGGAGGCGCAACGCGGCCTGTTGGAACGCATGGTCTCTCCTGCTATTATCGAACAAATTGACATTGATCACATCGAACTGGGCGGCCAGCGCAAAGAAATCACTACCCTGTTTGCGGACGTGCGCGGTTTTACCAGCTTCAGCGAACAACTCGATCCGGTCGAGTTAGTAAACGTTCTCAACCGGTATATGTCGGCGGGCGCTGATGCAGTGATGGCCCAGGGCGGGACGATTGATAAATTCCTCGGAGATGCGATCATGGCCTGGTTCAATCACCCCGTCCCGCAACCCGATCACACCCTGCGCGCAGTCAAGGCCGCGCTCGGCATTCGGGATGCGATCCGAGAGCTGCACGCCGTCCTTCCTCCTGAATCCCGCCTGTCGTTTGGGGTCGGGATCCATTACGGGGACGCGGTTTTGGGCCTGGTGGGGACAGAAAAACGCCTGGAGTACACCGCCATCGGGGACAGTGTAAACACCGCCAAACGGGTGCAAGAAAACTCCGCCGCCGAACAAATCCTGATCAGCGGCCCGGCCTACGCGTTCGTCAAAGACCAGATCGTCGTCCGTCCGGTTGAACCTATTCAAGCAAAAGGGAAGCGCGAGCCGATTCCAGCCTATGAAGTGATGGGCCTGATGTAGCGCGATTTGCTAAATCGCTCAGAACAAGTTCCCCCATCCCTCTTTATCAATACGGCCTTTCATGCGCCGGGTCTGTTTCGTGATGAAGAATTTGGAAACTTTCAAACCGGCTTTCGGCAATTTCCCCTGCTTCGACAGCTTCTTGCAACGCACATCCAGGCTCATGCTGGTGCGCGCAATTCCCAAACTTACATTTGCCTAAAAACGGGCGGAACTCCACAAAGTAATAATCCACTTCTTCCGGCGTTAAGTCCCACAAGCCAAACTCAC
>DATDOR010000033.1:0-9107 GCA_035293165.1 Anaerolineales bacterium
GAGATCGATGCGGCCAAGTAATTCATCGGGTGCGCTGGGAATGTGGGAATAAATTTTGGACATGGTTTTCTCCTAAAGGTATCCTGCGTAAAAGACTTCCGAAGTTTGAAAATTCGAGTGCTCCATTTTTCTTGCCCTGAAAACTTCGGAAGTCTCCCAATTTCGCGAATTAATAACATAATGCGTACTGCATCTATCTTACTCGACACAGTACGCATTCTGCAATAGGGTTTTTCGTCGTTGATCCACGAAGGGCACGAAGGAAAATCTGTTCGTTGCAAATATACGTCATTGCGAGCGGACGCTTTGGGGAGCGAAGCAATCTTCCTGTTGTGAGGGGGGACTGCTTCGCCCAAAGCGGCTCGCAGTGACGTTAATCTTCCAACTCCCAATACGCAATCTCTTCAACGAACACACTGAAATTGCTGGTGTCGCTTGAGCCGACAAGCAGGCCGAAATCGCCTTCGTCATATTTGCCGTTGTTGAATTCGGCGACTTTGACGCCGTTGATATAGATGCTGAGTTCGTTGCCTTTGGCCCATACGCCGATTTTGTTGGTTTTGTCCGGGCCGGTGAGAATGTTGGCGTCGTTTTTCCAGTCCTGGAGCGGGTTGTAGGTCTGGCCGTCCCAGATGTACAGGCGGTAGCGTCCATCGCAGGAGATGCCGAGGACATATCCCATGTTCGGGTCGGGTGAGCGGAAAAGGATGCCGTACCGGTCGAGGCCGGAGCATTTGTCGCCGGTGCGGAAACTGGCCTCAAGATAGAAATCGGCCAGTTCTGGCTGCCGGGACAGGCCCCATTCTTCGCCGCCGGGGGCTGTGGCTTTCATTTCCAGGTGCCCGTCTTCAATCGTCCACTCGGTGTTGGCGGTCTTGAGCAGGAACCACTGCGAAGCGTTGTCGAAGCTATCCGTCCAATCGGCGGGGCCGAGGTTGAGGTCCGAGGCCAGTTCGGTGACGATGATCTGGACGAAGAAGGGACCATCTGCATCGCTGCCCAGGCCGAACTTTTTGCCCTGGCTGTTTTGCAATAACCACTCCCCGCGATACGTCCCGCCGCTGATGGGTGTGGTCAGGGTGACGGAGATGTCCACGCTCTCGCCTGGGGCAACCACTTTCGGCAGGGAAGCGGGACTGTTCCCGGCCATTTGATCTCCGTTGTCGAAGACCAGGGCGTAGCTGCTGTCCCAGGTGCAGGTTCCGTCATTCTTGAGCCGCCAGGTTTTGACGAAGCTGTGGTTGGTTGGGAAGGAGGTGTTATCGGGAACAGTCACATCCGCAACGAATGTGGCTTTGTCCGTGCAGGCGGCCTGTTCGGGTGCGGGGAGGAATTGATAATCCCAGCCGAAGTTGACGTTCGAGACGGTTTCACCTGCCCCAACCTGGACGGAGTTTTTGCCGCTGTCGGGGACGGGAAACGTCCACCAGCCGGGGAGCATCAGGCTTTCGTTCGCGCCGCCCAGGTCAACGAAGACGCAGTATTCTCCATCCGGGAGGCTGGTGAAGCTGAATTTGCCGTCCGTGCCGGTGGTGGCAGTGGCGATGGTTCCGGTGGGGAAGGTGGTGTCCGGGCACGCGCCCTGCGCGAGGGAGACAGTGACCCCTGCCAGGCCAGGTTCGTTCGCGTCAAGGGTGCCGTTCGCCTGGTGGGTTTTCGGATCACCGATTTCCACACATCCCTCGGATGGAACTGCGGGTTCACCGCCTTCGCCCCCGGCAATCGAGCAAAGATCGTGCCAGACTAGGCCGTTGATAGCGGCGTTATCGGCGGGGGTGAGGGTCGGTTCTTCGGTCAGAACGTTGTCCACGGCGAGTTCAAATTCGGCAGTAGTGGTGGTGTTGACGACGACGGTGTAAGTCCCGGCGGGCAGGCCGTTCACATCGAGGGGGAAGTTCTCTTCAAAAGGGACCAGGGCTTCGGTGCAAACCTGGTCAGCGGGGCGAATGGTAGTGATGCTGACGGTGAAGGTTTTGCCTTCGCGGGTGGGGATGATCTGGTCGAGGGTAGTACAGCCGTCAGGGAGGCTGCCGCGCACGGTGGCAAAGACCTGTACTGGAAAGGACTCGGCAATGAGGAGTTCGATGCTGTCCACGATGGCGATGCCGGTAATGGTTTCGCCAGTGGGAGCGGAGGGCTCATCCGTCGCGACGGGGGTTTCGGACGTGATGGGTTCATCCGGGGATTGGGTCGGGGTCTGCGGGGCGGGAAGGGTGCAGGCCGCGAGGACAAAAATCAAAAGGGCCGTCCATAGAAGGTGGGTGAGGCGTATTGGGGTAGTCATGGTCTTCTCCATTGAGTTGCTTGTTTGTGAATTGCTTCCCAATAAACGGTGGAAACAAATAAAAAGTTCCGATAAATCTTATCACTTTGTGATGTGTTTGAATGATTGCGTTCAAGCATTTGGTAACTACTCAGCCAAGACAGGGATTAGCCCGAAAAAAAGGTGTGCGGGGGTATACCCCCGCACACCTTTTTTTCGGCGAACTTTCTATTTTAGCCTGAGCAGTTACAGCATTTGTATCTTACCGGATCGTTGTGTCAGGCTTGCAGTGGATTCGTTACAGGTTTGGAAAAGGTTGTGACAAGGTGGTAACATTTACTCAGATTAACCTCATCAAGCACTTGATTTAGAACGGATGTACTATTATAATAGAAGGGCTGTCTCCAGTTTCAAGCAGAAAAAAAGATGATCCCTGCTGAACAACTTGCCCAAACTTTTAAGTCCAACCATTGGTTGGCCTGCCGTTTACTGGAGGGGATCCGTCACGAAGAAAGCCTGCTCACTCCCCACTTTCAAGCCAATTGCATGAATTGGGTGTTAGGCCACATCCTGGTTGGGCGAGACCGCGCGCTTAAGGCGTTGGAAAAACCACTCGTTTTTGGGGAGACAGAAACCGATCTGTACAAAACAGGTTCCGAACCCATCACAAACACCTCCGCACTCCCGCTTGAAAAACTTCACACTTTACTGGACGAAACACAACGTGAGCGTTATTTTAAGGTAACTACTCAGCCAACAAGGGGATTAGCCCGAAAAAAAGGTGTGCGTGGGGGCGTATACCCCCACGCACACCTTTTTTTCGGGAAACATTCTCTCTTAGCCTGAGCAGTTACGAAACGATTATGTCCATGATTTATTTTCTTTCCGAAGGAAACCAACGCGAGGGCTATCTCGCCCTCCCCACAAACCCGAATGGCCGCGCGATTCTCGTTCTCCACGCCTGGTGGGGGTTGACGCCGTTTTTCAAAAACCTGTGCGACAAACTGGCCATCGAGGGGTTTATCGCCTTTGCGCCGGATTTGCATCACGGCAAAACGGCAAGTACGATTCAATCGGCCAACCAAATTCTCGAAGAGCGTGATTTCTCCGCAGCCCTGGCGACAGCCGAAGCTGCGCTCGAATTTTTCCGCCAGCATCATGCCGTTCAGGGCAAAAAGATGGGGGCACTCGGTTTCTCGATGGGAGCAGGTTTTGCTTTAATCCTGCATGAAATTAAACCTGACGCGTTTGGCGCAGTCACAATGTTTTATGGTGGAAGTGATGCTGACCTATCCAAGACAGACACGCCCTTCCTTTGCCATTTTGCTGAAAAGGATGAGTTTGAGCCGCTTGAGAATGTACAGAAGATAGTCTCCACCAACGCCACCGTTAATGTCTATCCTGGTACTGGACACTGGTTTTTTGAAGACAACCGCCCGGAATTTGACACGGAAGCTGCGGCCCTGGCGTGGCAGCGAACGCTCGCGTTTTTTAACGAGCATCTTTCGTAAGGAGCGATCCGATGACGACAAACGCCGCTATAGACACCGCCATCATCTTCACTGGACAGATGAAAGCAATAGCAGAGTTCTACCAGCATGGCTTTGAACTGCCTACGCCGAACGAAAGCCCGGGACATCTTGGTTTCCCGGTTGGGGGCGTTTATCTGGGCTTCGATCGGGTCGAAGACCCCGAAAATTTCCAGCACGGCGCAGTTACGCTCTGGTTCCGCGTGGATGATGTGCAGGCGACCTTTGATCGTTTCGTCGCCCTCGGTGCGAAGGTGCGCTACCCGCCCGTCCAAAAGCCCTGGGGTGATATACTGGCCGCCATTTATGATCTGGATGGAAATATCGTCGGTTTATCGCAACGAAAGGCAGAATAAATCCCAGGTGACTGTCACCTGAACCGAGTAAGTACCATGACCCACCCCCTTGTTGACCAACTCCATTTCGCCCGCAGCGAATTCAAACGCGGACTCGAAGGCCTCACCGACGCGGAAGCACGCCAACGCTTTCTCCCCATGAACTGCATCAGTTGGAACATTGGCCACCTGGCCTGGCAGGAACAACGCTACTGGCTATGGCGCGCACAAAACAAAATTCTCCTCCCGGACATCAACGAAAAGTTCGCTTACGGTGCGCCCGCCAGCTCGCCCCTACTCGCGGATATGTGGCAGGCCTGGCACACCATCACCCAGGCTGCCGATCCCTGGTTGGACGCCGTTACGACCGAAAAACTCGACTCGCCTGTCGTTTTCAACGGCGAACCCCTGGGCACCAACTGGGGCTCCCTGCTTCTTCGGGTGATTTATCACTACTGGTATCACACGGGTGAGAATCTTGCCATCCGCCAAAACCTCGGGCACACTAACTTGCCTGATTTTGTCGGGGATATAGACACGGAAGCCCCGTACAGACCGGAATAGCGCTCAATGAAAAACGTGAACACAGTTAGTGAAATCAAGATAGACCGACGCCCTGAAAAGCCATATCTGGGCATCCGCGTGCAGACTCCCTTCCGTGGTATGTTCAAAATCGTTGACCAACTGCGAAAAGAATTAGCCATATGGTTGAAACAAAAAGATCTCACACCAACAGGCCCGTTTTTTCTGCGCTATCACGTCATTGATATGGAAGGGGAAATGGACATCGAGTACGGTGTGCTGGGCGTGGATAGCGCGCCAGGTGATGGGCGCGTCACCGCCGGAGTCATTCCAGCGGGGCGTTACGCAAGCCTCATCTACACTGGCTCAGGAATGAATGGCAACCGTACTCTCATCGAATGGGCCAAAACCAACAATATCCCCTGGGACAGATGGGATGATCCGAAAGGCGACGCGTTTCGGTGCCGGTGCGAAACCTACTTGACTGACCCCAAAGTGGAGCACCGAAAAACGAAATGGGAAATTGAAGTCGCGATTAAGCTGGCGGACGATTACCCAGGATAAACACCCAAGATCATGCCAGAGAACACTATGAAATTTGGACACATTGAAATTTTCGTCACCGATCCCCACAAATCCAAACGCTTTTACCAGGATGTACTTGGATTTGAACTGACCGTCGATCAGGGCGGTGGGTATTACTGGCTGCAGAAAGGCCTGATAGAAATCCTGCTCCGCCCTGGAAATCCCCCAAAAGCCACTAACGGTTACAAGAGTGCTCATTCAGGAATCGTGTTTTACACGGACAATTTGGAAACCACAATGCAAGAACTCCAACTGCGCGGCCTCGTCTTTCGGGGCACAGTGGACTCCGACAAATGCTTTACTTTCACCGACCCGGATGGGAACTGGTTCCAACTCGTTGACCCGAACGATCATTGAGAGGAAATCATATGAAACTCGTTGAACTTGCCTACTTCACCCCCAATGTCGCGGAAATGTCCGCTTTTTACAAAACCTTGCTCGGAACCGGCCCCGTCGCTGAGTCCCCGGATATGGCCATCTTCATGACCGGGCACACCAAAATCTTCATCCACCACACCTACACCCCCGATGAAGGCGACCTCCCCCCCGAAAACCATACCGCCTTTGAAGTCCCCAACGTGGATGCCGCCTGCGCCGCCCTCGCCCAACAAGGCCTGACCGTCGAAGTACCCCCCAACGATTATTACTGGGGCCACTCCGCCTACCTGCGCGATCCTGATGGACACCTGGTCGAATTGATTCAAACAAAGTAACTACTTAACCAGGAAAGGGATTAGCCCGAAAAAAGGTGTGCGTGGGGGTGTACACCCCCAAACACACCTTTTTTTCGGGAATCTCGTTGTTCACACTTTCGTTGACGAATACACCATCATTGGGTCTACCGTAATTAACGCGGCGGGAGACTTTCTCGCTAAAACGGGAGAGCCTCATCATTCAAAGAGTCCAACAAACCCAACATGGGTTTAAGGATATTTTGGGGTTCTTTGGGAATCGGCGGGGAGGCAACCACGGCAAATCCCAAAGAGCCTAAACAGGAGTAAAAAAATGGCTGACAAAGTGGATGAAGCAACCCAAAATATGATCGAAAATCTCGAAGAGAAATATGGCAAGTCGCTCGATGAATGGGTGAAGATCGTCAACGCGAGCGGCACCGAAAAGGTTCGGGAACGGATCAACTTCCTGAAAGCTGGACACGGACTGACCTACGGCTACGCCAACCTGATTGCGCTGACCGCCAAAGACCGCGCCGGGCAAGCCGCATCCGGCGGCGAGAAAGACCTGGTCGCCGACCAATACGCCGGGGACAAAGCCGCCCTCCGCCCGATTTACGATATGGTCATCGCCGCGGTGAATGGATTTGGCAGTGATGTAGAAGTATCTCCGAAGAGAACATACGTCAGCCTGCGACGGAACAAACAGTTTGCCATCGTCCAGCCCAGCACGAAAACCCGCGTGGATGTCGGCTTCAACCTGAAAGGGATTGAACCGCAAGGCAACCTGGAAGCGGCGGGCAGTTTCAATTCCATGTGTACCCACCGCATGCGCCTCGAAAGCAACGCCGATGTTACGGACGAGTTCATTAGCTGGCTGAAAGCCGCATATGACACCGCCTAATCACCAATCACCAATCACCGATCACTAATCTCCTATGAATCGTTGCCCCTGGGTCCCAACCCACCTCTCCCTTTACGTCCAATACCATGATGAAGAATGGGGCGTCCCTGCTCGAGACAGCCAGGCTCTGTTCGCCAAACTCTGCCTTGACGGTGCCCAAGCTGGGCTGACGTGGTGGACGATCCTCCAGCGGCGCGAAAATTACTACGCTGCGTTTGATAATTTCGATCCCCACAAGATCGTCCGCTACGATGGCGCCAAAGTTGCCGAACTGCTCGGCAACGCCGGTATCATCCGCAACCGGTTAAAAATCCAATCCGTGATCAAAAACGCACACGGCTACCTCAAAATCGAAGAAGAAAGAGGCAGTTTCAGCGATTTTCTCTGGAGCTTTGTCGGTGGGCAGACGATTGTCCACGAACTGCGCGAGCTAAAGGATTACCCTGCCACTTGCCCAGAGTCCGAAGCCATGAGCAAGGCCCTGAAAAAGTACGGCTTCTCCTTCGTCGGGCCGACGATTGTCTACGCGTTTATGCAAGCGGTCGGGATGGTGAACGATCATTCCGTGGATTGTTTTCGTCGGGATCAGGTTTGACCCGTTCGTAGTACCGCACGCTAGTGCGGCGACGGCACTGGCGTGCCTCACTACAAACGCTCCGTACCCTTAAAGCAAGGAGAGCCGGAACGCCACATCCGGCTCTCTTACAAGGAGGAGAAAAGAAATCGCCCTTCGGATATAATCATAGCAGACAAAAACCTCCATTACCTGACGCCAACCCTACACTTTACCTACGATTTACATCCGCTTTTTCCAAGACTTACCGTCACAAAACCTCTCTCCTCTCCATTTACAACTGACCATTTTTCCCCATCCTCACTCAATCAACCTTTCACTCAAGTACAAAATCACCCAATCTTATGAACCTTGCCATCAAAACCGAAAAACTTGGCCGCATTTACAAAATTCGAGGCGGCAAAAAAACTGAAGCCAAAAAACTGACCGCCCTCAGCGATGTGAATCTCGAAATCCCACAAGGGGAGCTGTTCGGCTTACTCGGCCCGAACGGAGCGGGCAAAACCACCCTGATCAAAATCCTGACCACGCTCCTCTCTCCCACGTCTGGGAGGGGGTGGGTCGCCGGGTTTGACGTGGCAACTGACCCCGACAAAGTCCGTCCTCGGATCAACATGGTTTCCGGCGGTGAATCGTCCGGGTACGGCCTGCTGACCGTGCGCGAAAACCTGTGGATGTTCGCCCAGTTTTACGGCATCCCCTCCAAAATCGCCAACGAACGTATCAAGAACCTGCTCGAAATCGTCGGCCTCGCCGACCGGATAAACTCCAAGTCCTCTGATCTGTCCACCGGTCTGCGCCAGAAAATGAACATCGTCCGTGGCTTCCTCACCGACCCAGACGTGCTATTCCTCGACGAGCCTACACTCGGCCTGGACGTGGGCGCGTCCCGTGATGCGCGGAAACTCATCCGCCAGTGGATATTCACCAACCCCGACCGGACCTTGCTCCTCACCACCCACTACATGGTAGAAGCGGACGAACTCTGCGACCGCGTCGCTATCATTAACGACGGTAAAGTCCTGGCGTGCGACACCCCATCGAACCTGAAACACCGCCTGCAAAAAGACGCCCTCTTCCGCCTGGAAGTCAGCCCGCTGAACGGGTTGGGCACTACACCTTTTGAGACTCTATCCGGCGTTCGCACCGTCACTCACCAGCCCAAAGATGGCAAATCCATCCTCGAATTCATCCTGGCCGAGGAAGATGTGTTGGGCAACGTCATCGCTACGATGACCACCCACAACATCCACATCCTCAACTTCCAAAAACGCGAACCCACGCTGGAAGATGTGTTTGTGGATTTAGTGGGCAAGAGCATGTCGGAGGTAGAAGGTGACAACTAACCTCCAACCCTTCGATAATACTCAGGGCAAGTCCCCAATCTTCAATGCCCGTGTACCCAAAAACACTGGCTGGCGGCTGTTCCTCCAAACCGTGATCGCTCGCGCCTATCCCCGCGTGATCGGCCAGCAGCGCGAAAAATCATGGATATTCTTCGACCTGTTTTTGCCGATGATGGGCGTTGCCGCGTATGTCTTCGTTTACCGCGCTATCCAAGCCCCCGAAGATTACACCGGCTTCGTCGTCGTCGGCGGAGCGATGACGGCGTTCTGGCTCAATGTCTTGTGGAGCATGTCCAGCCAGTTGTATTGGGAAAAAGAGCAGGGCAATCTTGCGCTGTACATCATGGCTCCAAACTCGATGATGGCGATCCTGCTCGG
>DATDOR010000034.1:0-4681 GCA_035293165.1 Anaerolineales bacterium
CTTCCCCATCCGCCGTAACGATTTCCATTGCAGAGACGGCTGTGGCCAGATTCCCGTTTTGGTCTCCTGAGCCATGTGTAGCCGTTGCGCAAGCGCCGGCAACGGAAATATGTGGCAGAGATGCCAGGTTGTGCAAGCCAAAGCCTTTATGGTAAAGAATCCGGCACAGTTCGCCATACCGGACACCTCCGGCGACCGTCACCATGCGCTGGTCGCGGTCAATGATGATCCCTGGATCGAGATGCTCCAGAGATATATGATCCTCCGGGGTATCCGCAATGTCATTGAAAGAATGGCGTGAGCCGAGCACGCGCACCTTGTTACTACGCTTGACCAGGTCTTGCACTTCCTTTACCGTTTTGGGATAGTGCAGACGGGCGGCGCTGTAAGTCAAGTTACCTGCCCAGTTTTTTTGTTGGATTACCATAAAACTTGCTCTCCTTGCATTATATTCTACTTCACAATCTCAGTTTATCTTCCGCACATCTCTCATTTTCCACAGTATAATGAGAGCACATCAACCCATGGAGCACTCCGTGAAATTACATCCTCTTGCCGGAAAACCTGCCCCTCGAGAAATCCTTGCCAACATTCCCCGAATAATTTCCGCTTACTATACCCATCACCCCGATCCGGAAAACCCGGCCCATCAAGTGGCGTTTGGCACATCCGGGCACCGTGGTACCTCCACCGCCAGCCAGTTCAACGACGATCACATTGCCGCTATCTGCCAGGCGATTGTCGAATACCGGCACGCGCAGGGTTACACCGGCCCGCTCTATCTGGGGATGGACACCCATGCGCTTTCCGAGGCCGCGCACGCCACCGCGCTCGAAGTCTTCGCCGCAAATGGCCTCCAGGTTTACTATCAACAAGGGATAGGCTACACCCCTACCCCGGTCATCTCCCACGCCATCCTCACTTACAACAAAGGGCGGACATCCGGCCTCGCAGACGGCGTCGTTATCACCCCCTCCCACAACCCCCCAGACGATGGAGGCTTCAAATACAACCCGCCTGAGGGTGGCCCCGCCGACACCACCACAACCAATACTATTCAGGACCGCGCCAATCAAATACTGGCGGAGGGTCTGAAACCCGTCCGGCGCATCTCTCTTCAAAACGCTCTCCAGGCGGACACCACTCACGCCTACGATTTCGTCACTCCCTACGTCAACGATCTTAAAAACGTCATCGACCTCGAAGCCATTGCCAAAGCCGGTCTCAAGATCGGCGTTGATCCGATGGGCGGCGCAGGGATCAATTACTGGGACCCCATCGCTGAAACTTATGGCCTCGATCTCCACGTGGTCAACCGTACCATTGATCCCACCTTCTCTTTCATGACAGTGGACAAAGACGGCAAAATTCGGATGGATTGCTCCTCCCCCTACGCGATGGCAAGCCTGATCGGGTTGAAGGACCAGTTTGACATCGCCTGGGGGAACGACCCCGACTACGACCGGCATGGGATCGTCACTCGTTCGAGTGGATTGATGAATCCCAATCATTATCTCGCCGTCGCCATCTGGTATCTGTACCAGCACCGTCCTGGTTGGCGGGCCGATGCTGCGGTCGGTAAAACACTCGTCTCCAGCGCAATGATTGACCGGGTGGCAGACGCGTTGGGGCGCAAGCTCGTCGAAGTTCCGGTTGGGTTCAAGTATTTTGTCCCTGGCCTGATTGAAGGTTCGTTTGGCTTTGGGGGCGAGGAAAGCGCCGGAGCCTCTTTCCTGCGCCGGGATGGGACGGTTTGGTCAACGGATAAAGACGGGATCATTTTGGATTTGCTCGCCGCAGAAATCACCGCCGTCACCGGGCGTGATCCGGGCGAACATTACCGCGAACTGGAATCGAAATTTGGCAGCCCTGTGTACAGCCGAAACGATGCACCGGCCACTCCCGAACAAAAGAACGTCCTAAAAAACCTGACTCCCGACAAGGTTAAAGCGCAAACGATGGCGGGTGACCCGATCACTGCCCGTCTAACCCACGCACCGGGCAACGGCGAAGCGATTGGCGGGTTAAAGATTGTGACTGAAAACGGCTGGTTCGCCGCCCGCCCCTCGGGCACGGAAAATATCTATAAAATCTACGCCGAAAGTTTCAAGGGCAAAGAGCATTTGAAGCAAATTCAATCCGAAGCCGAAAAAATTGTTAGTGATGCGTTTAATTAATCAGCAATTCAGCAACTCATAAATCAGCAAGCTAACGAGTCAACGAATTAGCGGATTAGCAAATCAACAAATTGGCAATCGTTTCAGCATTCAACGATTTGACGAGTCAACAAGTAACAAATACCCATTAACCATTAGCCATGCCTGGAGTCATCGCCGCTGGAAATTCATATACTGCCAATGCAGGTGCAGAAATGCTTCGCCAGGGGGGGAACGCAGTGGACGCTGCCGTTGCCGCTGCATTTGTCTCTTGCCTGGCTGAGCCTGCCCTGGTCAACATAGGTGGGAGCGGGATCGCCCTGGTTTTCAACCCCAAAGACGGACAAACCACCGCTTATGATTTCTTCTCCAATATGCCGGGGATGGGTGGGGAGGAAGGATCGGGTATCATTGACTTTCGCCGCATCTATATTAACTTTAGCTCTGCGCGCCAACCCTTTTACATCGGGCGTGCCAGTGTAGCAGTACCGGGGCTGGTCAAAGGACTGTGCCATATGTTGGATGAAATGGGGGGACTGCCCCTTTCCACCGTTCTTGCACCAGCGATTGAACTGGCCCGCGAAGGGATCACATTGGACGCACAACAGGCACACATGATCGGGTTGGTTTCCCCGATTCTGCAGGACACCCCTGAACTGGCCGCTCTCTTTATCCGGGGTGGGCAACTCGTCCAGGCCGGGGATATCATCCGTTATTCCCAACTGGCGGACACCCTCGAACAACTTGCCCGGGAAGGCCCGGACTTGTTTTATACTGGAAAAATCGGGAAGGCGATTGCGCTGGATCAACGCCGAAAAGGGGGATTTGTCACAGCGACCGATTTAGAAACCTATCGGGTTCATCGTACCCGGCCTATCGAAGTTCCTTATCGAGATTACGCTCTGCTCCTGCCACATACCGCCTCGATGGGTGGGGTGCTGATTGCTTTTTCCCTCAAACTTCTTGCCGCGCACTCGCTAGAGGATGCTAAATATCATGGCGTGGAACACATTCGTCTGCTAGCCGAAGTGATGCGGCTAACCAACCAGGCCCGGATCAGTTGGGATGTCAAACGCCATCAGGAGGGCGCATTGGATCATTTCCTGAGCGAAACGCATCTCACTCCCTACCGGAAAAAACTTCAGGAAGCATTAGATGGCACACCCCCTACCCCTGATCCAATCCTGCCGCCTTCCCCACCGAACACCACACACATCAGCGTTGCGGACAAAAATGGAATGGTCGTTGGCTTGACACACTCGCCAGGTGAAAACGCAGGGTATGTCTTGGGTAATACTGGCGTAACGCTCAACAACATGCTCGGCGAGATGGATCTCCACCCAAAAGGATTCCACCTGCTCGCCCCGGGTGAACGTCTGCAAACCATGATGGCCCCCGTTCTGGCATTGAAAGATGGGCTTCCGATGTTGGCGATTGGCAGCGGAGGGAGTAACCGGCTCCGTACAGCGATTTTGCAGACGGTGGTGAACTTCATTGATTTTCGGATGCCACTGGAACAGGCGATATTGGCTCCCCGCGTCCATTTCGAGGAAGATATTTTGCAATTGGAAGGAGGGATTGACTCCGAAGCGGCTTACGACCTGGAAAGTTTTTACCAGGTCAACCGCTGGTTGGAGCGTAGCATGTTCTTCGGCGGGACGCATGCCGTCGCTTGGGAGGGGGATCATTGGACGGCAGCAGGCGACTCGCGACGGGGCGGGTACACGGTGCAGGTTTCTTAACCCACCTCAGCCCGATCAGGTTTGTTCCCCATGCAACATTCAACGAACCGTATTCTCACCACCCACGCGGGGAGTCTGCCGCGCCCTCAATCCTTAATCCAACTCCTTACATCGAAATTTTCAGGCACACCGGTAGACGATGCGACTCTGACTCAAGCTGCCGAAGACGCCTCCCGCGCCAGCATTGCCAGTCAGATCAAGGCAGGGTTAGACGTCATCAATAATGGCGAGATGGGGCGAGAAAGCTTTTTCTCGTATGTACAGCACCGAATGACCGGGTTTGGCGGGACAAGCACTCGCCCGATCATGGCCGACATCACGAAATTTCCCGGCGCGCTCGAACGCCGCAAGCAGGCAATGGGAACGACTGAACGGGTGGATTTGCTACGCGCTCCCAAAGCCATTGGCGAAATCAACTACCTCAACCACACTCCGATTGAGGAGGAATGTCGCCAACTTCAACGATTATTAGCCGAGAAAAGTGGTAGCTTTACTGAGGCATTCATCTCATCCCCTTCTCCTGGAATCATCGCCGCCGCGATGCAGAATGACCATTATGAAAATCTGGAAGCCTACGTGAATGCCCTCGCCGCAGCCCTCCGAACCGAATACACTACCATTGCCAGTTCCGGCTTTATCCTTCAAATTGATGCCCCCGACCTTGCCCTCGAACGTCACACGCTTTTTCAAAACAAACCCCTTTCAGAATTTCTGGAATTTGTCCGAATCGTCGTAGAGGCCATCAACCGCGCGCTGGAGGGCATTTCGAAAGATCAGGTTCGT
>DATDOR010000035.1:0-2832 GCA_035293165.1 Anaerolineales bacterium
AGTGGCACAGGCTGCTCCAACGGCAACCCCGTTCCCGACTTTCCCCACCCAAACCCCTGCGTCAACCTGGACCGCTTCTCCAACACTGCGCCCATCGAGCACACCCTTTCCGACGAATACCCTATTTCCTACGCTGACAAAAATTCCTAGCCTGACCTTTACACCGGCCGTTGTTGGGCTTGGCGGAGACGAACTCCCTGTGCGGGATGACTTTTCTGACCCCAATAGCGGCTGGGTTACAGGGAGTGCTTGTGAAGGAACATTTGATTACGATACCTCCAATCAAACTTACCGGATGACCAATGGGAGGCCCTATTGTCCCTTGTGCGTCTCCTTGGGTAAATTGCACTCCGATGTGACCATCCAGGTGACGTTGACAAAAAACGGCGGTTCAGACGATGCCTTTTTTGGGATAACTTGCCGGAAAACCGGGCCGAACTATTTTGCTTTCATGATCAATGGGAACCGGGAATATATCATCATGCGAGTGGTTGGCGGTGAGGAAGTCGTGGATGCGATTGGCACTTCCGGCGCTATCCGGGGAGGGGATGCAACCAACCGGTTGCTTGCAACTTGTAACGGCAGTGTCTATTCGTTACAAGTGAATGGGGTGGAGGTTGACAGTGTGGTGGATCCATATCTGACTTTCGGATATTACCTCGGGATGATCCTCGAGACTCAAGCAGGCGTCCCGGCAGATGTTAGCTATGATAATTTTCAAGCTGCTGCTCCTTCTTCCGTTCCTTAAATGTAACTACTCAGGCTAAGGTAGATGAATCTCCGAAAAAAGGTGTGCGTGGGGGTGTACACCCCGAATAAACGAAGTTTTCCACACCTTTTTTTCGGGTCATTCCTACTCTGGGCTGAGTAGTTACCCTTAATTTATATATAGTCGCGCACGTTTGTGCGCCTCTCAGGAGATCAAATGTCTTACCAACTCAATAAAGCGGTTGTAATCGGCTCCGGTACGATGGGGGCCGCGATTGCCGCTCACCTGGCCAATGCCGGAGTTCGAGTTACATTACTTGACATCGTCCCCAAAGACGCTGCGGATGTTATCCGGCCGTCCAACGATAAAGCCGCGCGTAACGCGATTGTCAAAAAAGGGCTGGACGCGGCCATCAAATCCCGTCCTGCCAGTTTCGTCTCCCCCGAACATGCCGAACTGGTCGCTATCGGAAATATCGAAGATGATCTAGACGTGGTCGCGGACGCGGACTGGGTCATCGAAGCGATCATCGAAAACCTGAAAATCAAACAAGATTTGATGGAAAAACTTGACGCGCTTCGCGGCCCAAAAACCATCATCACCACGAACACCTCCGGCATCCCCATCGCGGCGATTTCCGAAGGCCGCTCGGAGTCCTTCCGCCAACATTTTCTCGGCGCCCATTTCTTCAACCCCCCCCGTTACATGAAACTGCTTGAAGCCATCCCTGGCGTGGACACCCTCCCCAACGTGTTGGGCTTCATCGAACAGGTAGGGTCAAAACGATTAGGCAAAGGGGTTGTGCTGTGCAAAGATACCCCCAACTTCATCGCCAACCGCCTGGGTTCAGCAGGGGGCGCGTTCGGGATGCACTATATCCTCGAAAACGGCTACACCGTCAAAGAAGCCGACTCCATCACCGGCCCGGCAATGGGACGCCCCAAGACCGGGACATTTCGCCTGCTTGATCTGGTTGGCGTGGATGTGTGGGAGTTTGTTGCCAGCAATTTAGCCAAAGCCATCCCACATGACACCCTCGCCATGCCTTATTTGCAGTCTGAAAAAGCTGCCGGGCTAAAGCAGGGCATGCTCGAGAGGAAAATGCTCGGCAACAAAACCAAACAGGGCTTCTACAAAACCGTGCGGGGCGCGGATGGCGAAAAAGAATTCTGGGAACTTGACCTGAACACCCTCGAATACCAACCCCCGTCCAAAGCCCGTTTCGATTCGGTGGGTAAGGCCCTTTCGCGCGATAACCTGGCCGACCGGCTCAAAATCATGATCTCCGCCGAAGACCGCGCGGGCGACCTCGTCCGTGCGCTTACTTTCCAGGGCCTGTCCTACGCCTCGCACATGATCCCTGAAATCGCCGACACGCCCCAACCAATGGACGATGCGATGCGTTGGGGATATGCCCACGAGGCCGGGCCGTTCGAAGTATGGGACATGCTGGGTGTCGCTGAAACCGCCCAACAGATGCGCGATGCGGGTTTTCCCCCCGCTCCCTGGGTGGATGACATGATTAAACAAGGGCACACTACCTTCTACCGGGGCGAAAACGGAGGCCGCGCGGTATATAACCCCGGTAAAGGCGCGTATGAATCCCTTGCGCCGGATACAAACCGGATCGTCCTCAAGACCCAAAAAGAATCCGGCAACGTCATTGTAAAAAACCCCAGCGCCACGCTCGTTGACCTCGGGGATGGCGTGGCCTGTGTCGAATTCCACACCAAAATGAATGCCCTCGACACGGACATCGGCGCAATGATCGATCAGGCAATGACCCGTGTCGAGACGGATTTTGAAGGCCTCGTCATCGGCAATGACGCCGAAAACTTCAGTGCAGGGGCGAATATTTTTGTCGTTGTGATGAATGCCCAGGCGGGCCAGTGGGATGTCATTGAGCAAATGATTCGCGGTTTACAAGACTTGCACATGCGGATGCGCTACTTCCCCAAACCGGTCGTTGTGGCTCCAGCAGGGTTAGCCCTGGGCGGCGGTGCAGAGATGATCATGCACGCCAGCCGTGTGGTGGCGCATGTCGAACTTTATACGGGGCTGGTTGAGCTGGGAATCGGCGTGATCCCCGCGGGGGCCGGCACCAAGGAAATGATGCGCCGGAT
>DATDOR010000036.1:0-5466 GCA_035293165.1 Anaerolineales bacterium
TGTCATCCAACACGGAGGTGTCTGAGAGGACAGAAGGCAAGTTTTGGATAAAATGGCAGGCCATACGTTGCGCTGCCGCAGTTTCTTCTGCCGGGAATTCAGCCAGTTCAAGCCGGGCGTATTCCGATAGCGTAGGATGAAGTGTGTACCGGTCAGGAGCGACAAATTCGAGCAGACCATAATCTGTCAATGTGTCAAGACAATCCAGAGAAGCCTCAGTGACCGCGAGAGCCGCACGTTCGGAAAAGGTGTTGGGTTTGGGTGGAAATACCGATAACGCGTGAAATACCTGGCGGGTTTTGGGGTCAAGCGTTTCCTCACTGATGGCAATAACGGAAAGTAGGGAGAGTGGCAACGTGGCAGGCAGGCTGGGTTGGTGATCCAACGGAGAAGCGGGTTGGGACAGGCGCAGGCGGATTTCAGTCGTCTGCAGGAGTTCGACGGCTGCACGTACGCGGCGAGGGGGGCCAGTGTGGGTTTCTTTTCTCAAATGACGCCCCATCAAGGTCAACGCAAGTGGCAACCCTCCAGCAGCATGAACGAGGGCTTTGGCAGCATCAGATTCGGTAATAATCACTTGCGGGGCAAATTCAGCTAAGAGACTCAAGCCATCTTCGTCAGAAAGTTCAGAGAGGGCATGTGCGTTTTCCCCGGCAAAGTCAAGGGCAATTTTCGGGAGGCGAGTTGTGAGGAGCGTGGCGCAGTTTGGCCCGCCAAGCTTAAAGGCCAGGGCATCGGCAGCGCTCCAGGCATCGTCAACGACCAGCAGCATTTTGCGAAGACCAATCGCAGCGTGGAGAGCACGGGCACGAGTTTCGAGATCAGGCAGTTTGCTGAGTTCATCTGGAGAGAGACCCAGAGCAGTTCCCCATGTACCCAGGAGGGCAAGCAGGTTGGGGTGGTTGCCGAGGCCTACCCATAGAACACCGTCAGGATAATGTATGCGCAAGTCTGAATCGTGAGCGAGAGCAACGACCAGGGCGGTTTTACCCACACCAGGGAGGCCGCTGAGGGCAACACTGCGGGCATCGCGCGTAGGCCCGGCAAGGAGTTGGCGTTTGAGATGTGAAAAGACACCCTCGCGTCCGATGAGGGGATAAGCAGGAAGTGTAGGCACAAGAAAGGGGAGTGGGAGCGAGAGTGAGGATGTTTTCTCGCGAGGGGAGGGTTGGCCTTCCCAGGCATGGGCAGGTTGGTCTCTACCAGGTTGGGTAACTCCAATGGCAGCGGTGGTATGTTCCCATTGACGGAGTAGATCAGCCAGGGTTTCGAGCGCGTCTGTTTGGGTGTGGTCGAAGGTGCTGCGCGCGATCCCGAGGAGTTCGACGAGAAAATCAGGACTGCGTCCATTGAGGTAGCGCTCGGTCAGGAGGAGATAGGGCCGCCAGCGTTTTTCGAGCGGGTCAGGTTCGCCGTCCGGGCGGAGGGTTTCGAGGGCGCGCTGGAGGGTTTCGCGCAGGGCGAGGCCGTACCCGGTGGGGGTGGGTAGGTAGTTGTTTTTCTGCCGCTGGTTTTCGATGATATTGAGGTGGGCAAGGGGAAGTTCTCCCAAACGACGGGCATTGTCCCAGGTTTTGAGGGCCTGGTGGACAGTTTTGCGGGAAATGGGGTCGGAGGAGGGCATGAGGGAGCGTGGAAGGGGGCAGGGGAGAAAAGGAGAAGATGAGAGGATGGGGGAGGAGGCAGATTTTCAGCGTTTTTTGGGCGAGTTGGGGGCGGAGGGCTGTGGGGTGAGGCAATATACTTTGGGTAGTGATGGGAACTGGGATGATTATTAGAACGTTGTGGTTGTAGTAGTTTTGCAGACTTCTGAAGTTTGGTGGAGGGTTTCTCCAGGAGATCGCTTTTTAAAACTTCGGAAGTCTTGAGACAAAAAGGAGAAAAGCCATGCAAGAGACAAAGGTATTATACACGGCGAATGAGGGGCGTAGCGTTGTACAGGGCATCCGTATTCCGCGCTGGGTGGATGTGTTGACGTTTGTTGGGGTGGTGCTGGCGATTGGGGTGATTCTCGGCGGGGCAACAGGCTCAGGAAATCCAACGGCGTTGTTGTTTGTGCAGTTGACTCTAGGGGTTATGGCTGCGGCGATTGGCATTTTTGTCTTGATGATCCTGATCAACTGGATCGGTTTGTGGGGACTGCTGGCTTTCCTTCCGGTTGTTTTGCTGGCTGTTTTGGGAATATTGGGGTTATCCGGTAATGCCCTGATCAGTTATTGGGCACAAGGCCTGTCTCAGGGAGTTTTACAGGTATTGAAATATAGCTTGTATGGTTTTGTCGGGCTGGCTGGATTGGGACTGTTGGCCCGGGCAATGGAAAAGGTGGGAATAGCGGCTTTTTTGGTGACGCTGGTCGTAGCGACGGGGCTAGCGTGGTGGGTAGTGTGATGAATGTGAAAATGCAACCGATCCCGGTTTTCGGCCATGTTTCATTACTAAAGGAGTCTTACGCGGCCAACACACCCAAATACCTTTCCACCATCGTCTCCAACCGAAACAATTCTTCCGCGCGTTGGCGGGCTGCCTGCCGCATTTCCTCCCCGGCTTGAATAATCTCCATCGCGCCTTTTGCCAACGCCCCCACATCCGGCGGCTCAAGCTGCCAGGGATCCCCACTGTAGGGAACAACCCGGCCCGCGCGGGGTGACACCAACTCAGGCAGGGCGCCGGTATCGAACGCGATGACCGGCAAACCGCAAGCCAATGCTTCGATCACGGAGTTTGGGCAGGCGGCGTTGATGTCGGCGGAATACAGCAGGTGCGCAGAACGATCAATCTCCGGGATTTGCTCCCGCGCGATCAGCCCGGCCCAGTGAATGGGGAATCCGGCTTTGGTAACCCAGGCCGCCTTGATCTCGGGGGAGACTTTGCCGACGATCATTAATTCGAATGGGTATTGGGTATTAGGTATTAGAGATTGAGCCAACTCGATGGCGGTTTCCAAACCCATTTCGTAACCGCCTTGCAGGCTGCCTTCGACGAGGAGCAGGCGGAAGCGGTCTGTGGGGCGGGCATGAGCGCCATCCGGTGTGTACGCGTTAAGATCAACCCCGTTATAAATCACCGTGCTCGCAACAGGGGTTTTGCCATACACCCGCTCCCACCAACCCCGCGTAAATTCGCTTTGGTAGACAATGTGCGTCGCCAGCCGGGTTCGGATCAGGTTGAGCAGCCAGTTTCCGTATTCAGCCCGCAGATAATGACGCAGCCCGGTTTTGATCCTCCGGTGCAGCCAGTTCATCCCGTTAAGTCTTTGAACGATGGGAATTCCCCGCCGCTTTGCCTGCGACAATCCAATCAAATCCCGCGTTCCGCCGATAACAAGGACGGAATCATATGTTGAACCATGTAAATCATGAGTCGTTTGAATACCGCGTGCATCCAGGCCAGCGGTGAGTTTGTAAAAGAAAGAAACCATGCCCCCTACACCGTGGACGCGGGGGGTAAGACAGATACGGATGCTCACAAGATTTTCAACGCCTCAAATTCCATCCAGCTCTCTTCCTCACACCCCAACACCCCCCATTGCAGCTTCCCATTCGGTTTCCAGGCCGCAAATTGGTTATCCATCCAAATCACCATTCCAAGTGGACCGCGCGGGGAGATAGGGGTATCCAACACGGTTTGCCCATCCACGCGAAAAACGACACGATCTTTTTGCCAGTCGAAGGCGTAGTCATGCCACTGGGTCAGGGAAATGTCTACGGCAGAGGCGTCTTGCTTAACGATGCTGGCAGCAATCCGGCGAAACAGGCGCGCGGCAGGCCGGATGGCGAGCAGGGGGAGAGCGAGTATACCGGGGGCCAGGAGCAGGATGGGCAGCTTGGGGGCATGGAAGGTGGCTGCTAGGGCACCATTTGCGGGGAGATCATCACGGAGGGAAAGGTAATTTTCCGGGGAGGCAAAGAAAAACCAGGCTGTATTTGGCAACGCGGGGAGAATTCGCTTACCACCGAAACCCAATGACAGGCTGAGAGGCGCGTTCCAAAGGCCAAAACCCCAGGTGCCTGGGATGGTTGGATGGGATGCACGTGCGCGGACATGGAATGCCATCGGGGCGTTCCAGAGGAAATGCCCGCGCGCGCGACCACGCGACGAGTGGCCGTAGTCGTCCAATTGGGCCAGGCGATAACGGTCGAGGGAGCCGGGTGGTAGTCGAAGCATGCCCTGCCCGGTCGGGGTCAGGTCAACCACCGCGCCGGGCGTAGTGGAGGGGCGTAAAGAGCCATTCGGGGTGTTCATGGAAATTTCATTATACGGGCAATCCATCCGGAGTAGAAATAACCCCAAAAAAAGGTGGGGGTGTACACCCCCACCTTTTTTTGGAGGTCCCTTTGCTTTAGCCTGAGCAGCTACGCTAATTATATGATCTGTATATCTTTTTCATGCGGCCTATTTCCGTTCAATTCTGCTACCAGGCAATGATGATATAATTTCCAACGCAAACTGATGCAACAAAGGAGAATTGATGTTAATCACCTGGTATGGTTTATCTTGTTTTCGCTTCACTGAGCGGGGAATGGCAACGGTCGTTACAGACCCGTTTGATAGCGAGATCGTAGGCTACGAACCGCTCAAATTGCGGGCGGATATCGTCTCGGTTAGCCATGATGCACCCGGCCACAATCACGTTTCGGCGGTAAAAGGCGTGACCCATACACTGACAGGCCCGGGCGAATTCGAAATTGGTGGAGTTTTTATTACCGCCGTTCAAACCTCCAGCAAAAAACAGGATGGCAATGGACAAAACACACTTTACGTATTTGATTACGACGGGGTTACAGTCGCACACCTGGGCGATCTGAAACAGATCCCCTCCCAGTCGGAAGTCGAGGCGATGGGCACCGTCAATGTGGCCCTTGTCCCGGTGGGAGGCGGACATGGCTTGACCCCCGCCAAGGCTGCCGAAGTTATCAGTATGATCGAGCCGGGCATCGTCATCCCCATGCACTACAAGACAAAAGACGATAAACTGATCCTATCGCCGCTCAACAAATTTCTACAGGAAATGGGACTGAACGACATTGAGCCACTCGCATCCCTTAAAGTGACTTCAGGTTCTATTCCTGATGAAACGCGGGTTGTTGTTCTGGATTACAACCAAAAGGAGGGTCTATCATGACCGTCAAGATCTTAATGACCTGGGACATTTTACCCGGCCGCGAGCAGGAATACTTTGAATTTGTGGTACGCGAGTGGATTCCCCGGATTCAAAAACTGGGGCTCCAACCCAATGACGCCTGGTACACCTACTACGGCAACTCACCTCAAATCATGGCAACGGCCCTGATGAATACCTTGCCCGATATGGAAAATGTGCTGAACTCACAGGAATGGAATGAGTTAACCCAGGAACTGATGGACTACGTCGAAGACTTCAATTACAAAATTGTCAAAGCCCGTAGCGGTTTCCAACTTTAGTTTTCAAATGACTGGCTCTGTGTTCCAGAGCCAGTATCTTTATAT
>DATDOR010000037.1:0-3506 GCA_035293165.1 Anaerolineales bacterium
ATCCGTTTCAAAACGTACCCAGGAATCATATTCCGGGTGGTAGTACAGGCCCTCGGGAATGTCGCAGCCATAATAAAGCGCCATCGCTTATGCGCCCGGTTGGGCACCGCCTGCACGCCCGCCGCAATCAATCCCTTGCTCCTTCAAAAATGCGTCGTACGCGGAGACGGCCTCAGCCCCAGTCAGCAGGTCAACTTTGTCGGCATCCCAGTTGTCGGTCTGGACGCGAATAAACCAGCCATCGCCATAGGGGTCACGGTTGAGCACTTTCGGATCAGATGAGAGAGATTCGTTCACGGCCACAATCGTGCCGTTCACCGGGGATTTGATGGGGCCGACCCACTTGCCGCTTTCGACGGTGCCGGTGCTCCGGCCTTTTTTGATAGATTTGCCTGTTGCTTTGGGCGTAGCGTTAACAATACTTCCTGCGAGATGTTGGGCAGCGTCAGTCATGCCAATCGTAAGTGTGCCATCCGCTTCGGGACGCACCCAGACGTGTTCTTCGACCCAATAATAGAGGTCTTCAGGGACGTTGCAGTTGTTGGCGGTTGCCATGGGAACTCCTTTGGAAAATGAACAATGAACAATGAGTCAATGAGACAATGAGACAATGAAAAGTGAGATGATGATCAACAAGGTCGGCAGTGCTTCTTAGCACTATTTTTACTCCATTTCTGAGTATCAAAAATAAATTGCCAGAAACGTTCAACTCTTTCCTGTCCGTTTTTTGAATTTGGATCGATATACATTCGCACTGTTCGAGTATTTGCACCGATTATACCCAGTTCCGTTGTTCTCCCCCAATCCCAGAAACTACCATCAGCTTTTAGAAATGGTACATGTTCTATCAATTCACGGTTAAATGGTACTGCGAACCGAAAGCGTCTTGAATTTGTTGAACCTTTGAACACTACAAAATTGGTGAAACTGGACGGATTAACTAACCAACGTTTTACATGGGCATTTCTAAGGAAGGCTGGACTGATGAATAGAGACGAATTTGGATCGTCATTGCACTCATCCACTTCAAAATAACCAACCAGAGCAAAGATTGCCTCATTGTGATGAAATTTACCTGTACGATATGGCACTAACCGCGCTAAAAAGAACAAATAATCGCCCTTTTGGAGATCTTGTAAATTACTTTTTTGTACGACATTGTCGCCGTAAGTTAGGGTTATGAATTCAGGATCATTATGTGCCTGGATGTTCGCCTGTTTTGATAGTTGTGGAAACAAATCCATTAAGGGTTTTTCGGATGCATTAAACTGTTTCAAGTCTGCGAACGTACGTATTTTCGCGAAATTATCTATCGGTTGATACTCAGGGATAGGGACAAACTCGAAAGTTGCATTTTCAAATAAGGGACTCTGAAGAGAATTGGTTGTATTCGCTCCAACATTGATGATAAAAATTCTCCCTTTTGGAACACTGTCAAACGGGTTGTATTCTGCTTTCAGAAGAGCAACTTCGTGTAAAAAATCATCCACAGCGTTTCCCTGATCAAGATGCCCAATTATTTCATCCAATAACGATCCACTGATACGCTGAGTAGCCTGTCGAAGATTTTTCAGCCGTGGTGTTTGACTCTTTGGATTGATTCTTCTCCACCTCTCCGCAGTGATTTCATAGGCACGTTCTACAGGAACGAAACACATGTTTTTTGCCCGAATTGCGGTTCGTTTTCCAACTTTGGTTGTCCAGCCTATTTCGTAGTATCCAACAATAAAGTAACGATCCTTGAACTCTTTCTTACACCCGCAATACTTCGTGGCAAACAGAATATGGGATAGATTGTCGTTTACGGCTGCGTTGATAGAGAGTTGATTGCACTTTCCACACCAATTGTAAGTAGCTGTTTCGTAGTTGGGTTCCGTTTTTTTACCTTTATAGTGGTCGTTTAACACATCACGAATGGGTAATACAGATTGTCGAGAACAATAATGATAGCAAAGTTTACCTTCGACTTTCGATGGGTTGAAAGTTTTCCACTGTTCTTTGTTAAGCATAATCCTTACCATTCTTTTTGTTCATTCGTCTCATTGTTCATTGTTCATTGTTCATTTGGTAACAACGTGTCACTTCTTCAATCAATTTTCTGATAAATCCAACCACTCCTGCTCCGGCAGCGGTGATTTGGGCGTGGTCGGTGTCAATTAAACGGGCTGCCAGCCCCACCTGGACGAGGTCTTTCAAGCGTTCGGAGAGGGGCAGGCGGGTGAGGGAGGTGGCAGCGATGAGATCAGGAATGGAAAGGGTGGTGTGTTTTTCCAGCGTAATGAGAAGATGGTAATTGGTGGGGTCAGATGCGATTTGGAGGGCGCGCAGGGTGAGTTCAGCAGCAGCTTCAGGGAGTTCGTTTTCGTTGAAGTCTGCGAGCCACTCACCGGAACCGGATTCGAGCCGGTCAAGGCGGTCAAGCGCCAGCACAAGCGAACGTAAACGCCCGGCTATTCCTTCTGCAATAGGGTTTCTACTTTCACTCAAGGTCACATTTGCCTGTTTACTTGGTTCCCTGTCTACCATCTCTACGCCTCCTGTCCCATCGCCTCTTCCACCAACTGGATCACATCACGGACTTCAATCTTGTCTTCGTTTCCAGTTGTCTTCACCGCGTCGGTATACATGACGACATCTTTCGGACAGGCAACGAGGAAGAGCAATTTCTGACCGCCGTACCCGTTGGCGTTCGCGTGCGGGGTCAGCGTAGCGTTCGACAGAACGCCGATCGCCTCGCGGATGCGGTTTTCAGCGGGGCGTTCACCGGAGGGAGTAGTGCCCATCCAGATTTGTCCACCACCCGCGCCGCAGCAGAAGGAATTTTCCTGATTGCGCGGCATTTCGTGAATGGTCACGCCCAGTCGTTTCAGTAGTTGGCGAGGGGCCGCGTACCCACCATTATAACGCCCCAAATAGCACGGGTCGTGGTATGTTGCCAGGGCATGGGTGAGCGGGGTTTTGATTGTCAACCGGCCCTGCTCAATCAGGTTAAGGATAAACTGGGCGTAATGGTGAACCTGCCACATCCCACCATATTTTGGATATTCGTTTCGCAGAGTGTTCAGGGAGTGTGGGTCGGTGGTCAAAATCTGTTTGAACTGGCTTTTGCCAAACGTTGCCAGATTTTCCTCCACCAACTGTTCGAACAGCCCCTCCTCGCCTACTCGGCGCACGTCGTTGCCCGCGTTGCGCTCTTCGTTGTATAGGATGCCGAAATCCACACCCGCCTGGTTCAACACCCCGGCCACTTTTTGCGTCAGGGGGATGACACGGTCATCGAAGGAAGCCGTATCGCCGACAAACCATAGATACTCGACTGGCTCTTGGGTCGCATCCTTGATCTCGAATTCCAGGTCTTTGGCCCACCGGCTGCGGTGTCGTTTGCTTTTGCCAAACCAGTTGCCATTTTTTGCCAGCGACTCCATTGCGCTTTGCACCCCACCATCAATCCCCTCGCCGTCATACACCATCCGGCGGCGGATGTCCACAATGTCCGCCATCGGCTC
>DATDOR010000038.1:0-8711 GCA_035293165.1 Anaerolineales bacterium
CATCAGGAAAATGGTCAATGCGCAGGGGTGGGTCCTCCTCCTGGGGGTTGACCACACTGTCAACACCAGCCTGCACTATGCAGAAAAACTTGCCGGACGCAAACAGTTCACCCGTTGGGCGTTGACCCCTTCCGGGATTTACGAATGTCCAGGCTTTCCCGGATGCTCGAATGGATTTGAAGCCATCATCCCCCAGATAAAAGACGTCACCCACCACCAACAGATCGGCGAAGCCTCCGTCCAGGCTATCCCACTTCAAGAAATGCTTGAAATCGCTCGCCAGTTGATCGAACAGGATCCTCAAGCACTCCTCTGCAATCTACCCAACTGCCCGCGCTGTAATGTCGTCCGGGAAACCCAATAACTTCGTGCGTACCTTTTTTCTTCAAGCCCTTCAACGCCTTGCAAACCTCATCACAAACGAACGCCGCGAGGAGGTCCAGCAAATACTTCGCCTGGAAGCCTACCCGGACTTCGGTTTTTACCTGCTCGTGCTGCTTTCCTGTATTATTGCGACGGAAGGGCTGCTGGTCAACTCCGCCGCAGTCATCATCGGCGCGATGCTCGTGGCTCCGTTAATGTCGCCCATCATCGGGTTGGGGTTCTCCTCCCTGGTTGGAGAGGCGAACACATTGCGCAAATCGGGTACCGGCCTGGCCCTGGGTGCCGGATTGGCCATCCTGCTCTCTTCTTTTGTTACCTGGACGAATATCCAACTCCCATTCTTTTATTTTCAGACAGATCCGCTTCCCAGCGAGATACTTGCACGCACCCAACCCGGCCCGGTGGATTTGATCATCGCCCTTGCGGGGGGCCTCGCCGCTGCCTTTGCACGTGCCATGCCCAACATCTCCGCTGCCCTTCCAGGGGTGGCGATTGCAACCGCCCTCATGCCCCCGCTTTGTACCATAGGGATCGGAATCGCCCTCCGCCGGTGGGATGTCGCAGGGGGCGCGTTCTTACTCTTTGTTACCAACGCGATTACGATTGCCTTTTCATCCACCCTCGTTTTCTCCGCATTAGGCTTCAGCCCGCGAAAAATCTCCGGAGATCAACCCCCGAATACCCTCGTAATCTCTGGAACGCTCACTGCCGTTCTCCTGATTTCCCTTACCTATTTCAGTGTGCAATTCATTCAAGACGCGAATGATAATCGTGAGATCAATGCCGTCGTTGAGGAGCAGGTCGCCCAAAGAGATGCTGAATTAGTTGAACTCATTTCTCGGCGAGACGGAGATGCATTGCTCCTAGAGATCACAGTGCGTACCTCGAGACTTTTTGTTTACGAGGACACGCTCAATTTACAAAACGCCATTTCTATTGAGCTCCAACGCCCAGTGGAACTCAGTCTCAATCAGGTTCAAGCCTTTGTATTGGACCCTCGCATCCCCCCGACTTTCACCCCAACTTTTACCCCTTCGTTAACCCCCACGAACACCCCAACCAACACCCCTGGCCCCAGCCCAACCCCGACCAATACCGCTACCCCAACGGTACTCCCGACGGCCACCCCAACGAATACCCCCACCAACATACCTACTTCCACACCTTCCCCCACTGCAACATTTACCCCCACCCCCTCCTCTGGCAAAGTGGTCCCCAACGGATTCCCCGGCTTGCACCTTCGCCAGTCTCCCAATGGCCCAATCATTGCCGTACTCAGCGTCGGCGAGTCACTCACGGTTTTGTACGGAATAGAGATTGAGGATGGATTGGTCTGGATAGAGGTCATGGATAGAGCAGGAAGAATTGGATGGGTTCCCCAGGTCTATTTATTGGTTTACACGCCTGTCCCCACCGCAACGGGGACCGCCACCCCGACCGCGTCAGCCACCCCGAGCGAGACTCCCGACCCCGCGGAAACCGGGACACCCACCCCGCCGGAAGAGACGCCTACCGTTGAGGCTTCGCCAACCCCTTAAGACCCGAAGGGTTTCCTAAATATCTCCTTCGAAGCCAGAGTTTCAGGTTTTTCAAAACCCATTTGCCGCTAAAACTTCAAGAAAACCCATCGGGTCTGGGCAAGACAACCAGTTCTCTAACGTTTATGTTTCTCTAACAAGTTACTTGCAATTCGCTGATTCTCAGAGTGATATAATCTCTGTCTAACCAGCATGTTCATAGTAGATGCTTCAGCACCTTTGGGGGCTAAAGCCTCGACTATCAACCCAAAAGGATTTTCCCATGATGCGATTTGACCGCTTTACTGAAAGGGCACAAGAAGCCGCCCAGCGCGCTGCCGAGATCATCCAGCGCTATAAACATAACCAGATTGATACTGAACATATATTGCTCGCGCTGCTGGAACAGCCGCAGGGCGTTGTGCCGCAAATTCTGGAGAACCTAAACGTCTCTCCAGCCGCATTAATGGAACGGCTCGACTACATCCTGCGGACGACTCCGAAAGCGAATATTTTCGGGGGCGGTGCAGGGCAGATTTTCATTACACCGCGTGTAAAGCACATTATTGATGTGGCAAATGAAGAAGCCAACCGACTAAAAGACGAATACATCTCGACCGAGCATATCTTTCTGGCCATTCTGAGCGAACGGAGCACCCCAGCCGCCCGCTTGTTGGAAGGGGCAGGCGTCACCCGCGATCGGGTACAGGAAGCGATCCAACAAGTCCGCAGCGGCCAACGGGTAACGGATCCCCAGGCGGAATCCCGTTACCGGGTGCTCGCCAAATTTTCGCGGGATTTGACCGCTGCCGCCCGCGAGGGCAAACTGGACCCGGTCATTGGCCGCGACGCTGAAATTTTACGAGTAATCCAGATTCTCTCCCGCCGCACGAAAAACAACCCTGTGTTGATCGGGGAGGCCGGGGTCGGCAAAACGGCCATCGTCGAAGGGCTGGCACAAAAGATTGCTACCAACGACGTCCCCGAAATTTTGAGCGGGAAACGGGTGGTCTCGCTCGATTTAGGCGCGATGATCGCCGGGTCCCGGTTCCGGGGGGAATTCGAGGAACGGTTGAAAGCCGCCATCGAAGAAATCCAGCGCGCAGAGGGGGAGGTGATCTTGTTTATTGACGAACTGCATACCGTCGTCGGGGCAGGGGCTGCTTCGGGGGCGATGGATGCCTCGAACATGCTCAAACCGGCCCTGGCGCGGGGCGAATTGCAATGTGTGGGCGCGACAACGCTCGACGAATATCACAAATACATCGAAAAAGACGCCGCGCTCGAACGGCGCTTTGCTCCGGTCTTCGTCGAGGAACCGTCGGTAGAGGATACGATCAAGATGCTATATGGACTGCGCGACCGGTATGAGGCACACCACAAGGTGCGTTTCTCCGACGAGGCGATTGCGGGCGCAGCCCGGCTCTCTGCCCGTTATGTCACCGACCGCCACCTCCCTGACAAAGCGATTGATTTGATGGACGAATCGGCGGCAAAATTGCGCGTGGCGCTGTACTCCTTGCCTCCAGAATTAAAAGACATGAAATCGGACATTGAACGGCTCACCGCCGAAGAAGAGCAGGCCGGGCAAGAGCGCGATTACGAACGTGCAGCCATCAAAAAAGCCGAACGTCTTCGCCTGGAAGAAGAATTCAAAACTCGACGGGACCAATGGGAGGCCGAACATCAACTGGACGAGGTGGTGGACTATAACGACATCGCCGAAGTGATTGCACAATGGACAGGAATCCCGGTGACACAAATGCTCGAAACCGAGGCCGAAAAGTTATTGCACATGGAAGAACGGCTGCGCGAAAGAATCATCGGGCAGGCCGAGGCTATTCATGCGATTTCCGACGCCATCCGCCGCGCCCGCTCCGGGTTGAAAGACCCCCGGCGTCCCATTGGGTCGTTCATCTTCATTGGCCCCTCGGGAGTCGGCAAAACAGAACTAGCCAAGGCGCTGGCCGAATTCATGTTTGATGATGAAGATGCTCTGGTCCGGCTGGACATGAGCGAATACCGCGAACAGCATACCGTCTCGCGCTTGTTTGGCGCCCCGCCAGGGTACATTGGCTACGAAGAAGGGGGGCAGCTGACCGAATCCGTGCGCCGCCGTCCGTACCGGGTCGTCTTGTTCGACGAGATCGAAAAAGCCCATCCCGAAGTGTGGAACGCGTTGCTGCAAATCCTTGACGATGGCCGCCTGACGGATGGACAGGGCCGGGTCGTGGATTTCCGCAACACAGTACTGATTATGACCAGCAACCTGGGCACGGAATATGTCCTCAAATCCGGTAGCCTGGGCTTTTTGACGCCCTCCAGCAATGCCGAGGAGGAGCGTCTGGCGGAGGAAAAAATCCAGAAGGCCCTGAAAAGCGCGTTCCGGCCTGAATTTTTGAATCGCATCGACGAAATCATCACGTTCTCTCCGCTCTCTCGCGAGGATATGCACCAAATTGTTGATTTGCAAATGAAGGAAGTGCAGGAACGGTTATATGAACACGGACTGCACGTCGAACTCAGTCCAGCTGCGCGAGACTGGCTCGCCGGAAAGGGGTTCGATACGGCTTTTGGCGCCCGGCCGCTCAAGCGTGCACTGCAAAAATACCTGGAAAGCCCGCTCTCCGTGCAGATCCTGGCCAGGCAGTTTTCCGGTGGGACGACGGTGTTCGCGGACGTAGATCAAGAGGCCGATCAATTGGTATTTACGCCGTCCGATCAGCCGATCCCGGTGGAGGAATTGGTCGCGGAACCGGTCGGCAGCGCCCCGGAGAGACCCGCAAAACCCCCTCACCGCCAGAAACCGGCAGACCCGCCTGCCTTATCGTTCGAGGAAAATGAATAATGCAGTTGACAGACTTCCCCACTTTTTTGCGAAGGAGTTGACATGACCAACCACGAAAACCATCTTTCCCCCCGCGAAGAAAAAATCCGCGGATTGATCGAAAACTTGAGCAGCTACATCGAATATTATCATGGCGGTTCAGTGAAGCTCGTTGGGATAGAGGGGAACCAACTTAAAGTGCATCTGGGTGGTGCGTGCGAAGGATGCCACCTTTCGACAGTAACTTTAAAAGGATGGGTGTCCGGCACCGTCAAACAATTTTTTCCAGAGATTGAAGAAGTGATTGCGGTGTAATTGCCGAACCAACAACGTCGCTAACTTTCCGGGGAGAAAGGTTCAACCGCGTAATTTGAACCGTTGAATTTTCCCGGTTGCTGTTCGCGGCAATTCAGAGACGAACTCGACCCAGCGGGGGCGTTTGTATCCAGCCATATGTTCCCGGCAGAATTCGATCAGTTCGGTTTCTAGTTCAGGCAAGCCGGAGTAGCCTTCGTTAAGAATAACGAAGGCTTTTGGTTTAATAAGGTCGGATTCGTCTGCTTTGCCCACAACCGCACATTGCAAAACGGCAGGGTGGCGGGTGAGCGTAGCTTCCACCTCAACTGGGGAGACCCAGATACCCCCGACCTTGAGCATGTCGTCAGCACGCCCGGCATGGTGGTAATAACCGTCTTTGTCCGCGTAATACTGGTCGCCTGTGAAGAACCATTCGCCCAGGAAGGTTTTGCGGCTTTTTTCGTACTGGTGCAGATAGGAGAGGGCGACGGTATCCCCTTTTACCAGCAGGTTGCCGGTTTCGCCCTGTGGGGTAGCTTTTAAATCGTAATCCACGATCCGAACTTCATAACCCTCTACGGGTTTACCGCTCGATCCGGGACGGATGTCGCCAGGACGGTTGGAGATGAAGGTGTTGTAGGCCTCTGTTGCACCGATCCCGTCAATGATGTCCAACCCGGTTCGTTCTTTCCACTGGTGCCAGATGGGTGCGGGCAGCGCTTCCCCTGCAGAGACGCATATTCGGAGTGTGGACAGGTCGTACTTTTCCTGGAAATTCTCCACAGCCAATGCCATCGCGTAACCGGTGGGGGAATTGAACAGGATCGTAGGTTTGAACCTATCCACCATTTCTAACAGGTTTGTCGCCACACGGGGGGAGCCGGAAAACAGCACACAACTGGCGCCTACATGCCAGGGGAAGAGTAGATTTCCCCCCGTGCCAAAGGTGAAGAAGAGTTTTGCCCCTGCGAACGTACGATCGTTTTCTGCAAAACCGAGCGTGTTTTTGCCACTGTTTTCGGCTGTGAGCACCAAATCCTTGTGGGCGTGGGGGATTCCTTTGGGTTGTCCTGTGGTTCCACTGGAGTAGTTGAGCGTGGCGATGTCTTCCCGGTGGGTGGGTGTGGTTTCCAGGTTAGTCGATTCGCCCTCGATCCAATCTTTGTAGGCGATCATCCCTTCCGGCGCGCGGCCAATGACGACGACATGTTCGAGGAAAGGTTGTTCGGGCAAAATCCCCTGCACGGCAGGGAGGATTTTCTCGTGGACGACGAGGACGCGCATCCGGCAGTCCCGGATCATGTAGTCGTATTCGGCGGGGGTGAGCAGGGTGTTCAGCCCCGCGTGGATCGCGCCGATTTTGAGCGTCCCGAAAAAGGTGGTGACCCACTCCGGCCCGTCCAGGGCGAGCAGGCCCACATATTCACCCATCCGCACGCCCAATTTTTTGAGCGCATTGCCGACCTGGTTCACTTCGTCATGGGCCTGTTGAAACGTCAGGTTACGTTCCAGGCTGAAGAGGGCAGTCTTCCCAGCCCGGCCGGGAAGGTTGTGCTCAAGAATACTGACGGCATTGTAGGTGAGGGGAAGGTCTGAAACTCGCATGGGGACTCCTGAAGAAGGGCATATAAGGTAGACACGGAGACAAAGCACACAGGTACACAGGGAATTTGACCTGTCTACCTGTGTGCTTTGTTTACCCGTATACTTTGCTGTTTAGATTATCCCACCAGTCCTGCCATTTGTAAGAGGCGGTCAGAGCGGTTACGGGCTTCGAGAGCGAGGATGGGACGGGCGGGGTCAAGCGGCCAGGCACGTTTCCATGCCAATAATTCACGCTGCATAATGGCCAGTTCAAGATGATAGGTTTCAGGTACATGAGGCGCACTCCATTCAATGAATAGGATAGCTTCATGGAGAAGACTTTTTGTCAACTCATCATTTTCCGATGCAATTGCGCGAGTGGAAACGCGTCCAAGCGTAGATGCAAGGTTGCCAAGTTGTCGAGACCATTCCATTTTTTCAAAACGCTCTTTTACTTTTTTGGGAGCCATGTTTAGATCTCCAGTAATTGTCTGACGATGTTTTCGATTTGGATTCGCAAGGCTGGGTTTTGCAATTCGGTACGAAAATTGCCTTGCGAAGGGCGTATATTAATCAATGAGTCAAATCCCACCTCCCGTCTTTCAGGAAACCAATCTGCGCCCCAAATATTTTCCTGTAGACTGCCCTCGTTCAAAAGTGCGTCCTCACAATCTGCATGCCATTCTCCCCCTCCCGCGAGGATGCCACGTTCAACATCTACAGCGAGTTTGATCAAAGTCTCGTATTCCGAAAGCATTTCAGTCATTTGTTCGGGTGTTGCCTGTTCTCGAATAATATGAATGATCATTTTTCCTTTCCTATAAAGTCTCTAGCAATCACGATCCGTTGAATATGTGAGGTGCCTTCGTAAATCTGTAACCCTTTGATGTCCCGGTAGTGGCGTTCGACGGGATATTCGTTGCTGTACCCGCGCCCGCCGTGGAGCAGGACCGCCTCGGAGGCGGCTTTGACGGCGATCTCGGTGGCGTACAATTTTGCCATCGAGGTTTCGCGGGTAGTGGGCAGACCCCCGTCTTTCATGCTCGCGGCTTTGTACACCAGCAGACGGGCGGCCTCGATTTCCGTAGCCATGTCCGCAATCGTCGCCTGGATCATCTGGAAATCACCAATCCGCTGTCCGAATGCGCGGCGTTTGCGGGCAAAGTCCACGCATGCATCCAGGCAGGCCTGCGCGACACCGAGCGCGCCCGCCGCGACCCCGAGACGGCCATGATCGAGCGCGGACATGGCAATTTTGAACCCTCCGCCTTCTACGCCGAGGAGGGAACTCTTGGGAACACGGAGATTCTCAAACCGGATGTGAGCGTGATCGGAGGCGCGGTGGCCGAGTTCTTTGCCGGGCATTTTTTCGCGGTGAAAACCGGGAGTGCCCGTCTCGACCAGAAACGCGCAGATGCCTTTGCGCCGCTTGGCCCGGTCGGCGGGTCGGAAACTTGTTTCCGCGGCGAACACGATGGCGAGGTCGGCGATGCCCCCGTTCGTGATCCAGATTTTTTCGCCGTTGAGGATGTAGTCATCCCCGTCAAGAGTCGCGGTGGTTTCTATGTTCGCCGCGTCCGATCCGGCGTTGGGTTCGGTCAGGCAGTAGCACCCGATGATCTCGCCCGTCGCCAACCGGGGCAGACACCGCTGTTTTTGCGCTTCCGTGCCCCAATCGTTGATGCACAGGCTGACGAGCGATCCATGCACGGCCAAAAAGCCCCGCACGGACGAATCTGCCCAGCCCAATTCTTCAGAGATCAGGGTGTAGCTCAAGTAGTCCATCCCCGCCCCACCGTATTCCGGCGCAATCGTCCCCGCGAGGAAGCCAAGTTCGCCCATGCGTTGGACGAGGTGGAGAGGAAAAATGCCGGTTTCGTCGGCCTCGCGGGCGAGGGGAGCGACTTCGGCGCGGGCGAATTGGCGGGCGAGGGTTTGGGTTTGGAGTTGGGAGGGGGAAAGGGAGAAGTTCATAATACCGCCACCCCCTCCATCTCCACCACCGCCTCATCCTGAAACAAACTCACCACCTCAAACAACGCCATCACCGGAAAATAATCGCCAAAGTACTGCTTCATCACCTTGCCAAATGCTTTCATGTT
>DATDOR010000039.1:0-4734 GCA_035293165.1 Anaerolineales bacterium
CGTTGACGTTTTTAACGACGGAGTGTCCATCAATCACCGCGTCGCCTTGTGTGGGCGCGAGCAGGCCAGTGAGCATGGAAATGGTGGTGGTTTTGCCCGCGCCGTTGGGACCGAGCAGGCTGTAGATTTCACCCTGGGCGATCTGGAAGGAAACGCCCTGGACGGCTTTGTTGCCGTTGAAGGTTTTGTGCAGGTCTTGGGATTGGAGGATGGGGTCGGTCATTTTGAGTTCCTGTTAAGAGTTGAAGATTGAATGTAAATCGTGATAGATAAAATGTGATCACGGATGTGTTGTTGATGGTTATGTTATATCCCGCAAGTGGTCACATGACGGAGTGCCGAAAGTCATCAAGGAAGTCACATGGTGACCAATAAAAAAAAGGGACAACCGTTGGGTCGTCCCTTTTTAATTAGCATGGATTTGTTCTCGCTGCCGTATACTGGAGCCGCGTATGTGCAATTCTCCGTTCAGAATGACTGTTTTGGGTGAACGTGTTGGGTCGGCGATACGTTGAAAGAGCAATTCGGTTGCTGTGCGGCCAATCTCTTCTGTGGGTTGAGCAATGACCGTAATCGGTGGCTCTACCAATGCCCCCCAGGTTGTTTCGTCAAATCCCACAAGCGCAATATCTTCCGGTACAGATAATTTGGCGTCGCGGATCGCTTGAAGGGCGCCTGCGGTTAACATGCTGTTACTCGTAAAGATGGCATCAGGTTTCTCATTTTGTGCCAGTAATGCCAGGGCAGTTTCATACCCTTGTAGGATTCGGGGAGGAATGAAGTGAGTAGCCAGTGGACTTAATTGATTGTCCTTCAGGGCTTTATTAAACCCTCGATTACGTTCCTGCCCTGTGGTGCTGGCATTTCCAAACAGTCCGGCTATTTTACGGCATCCGTTTTCGATGAGATGAATAGTCAAGTCGTAAGCTGCCGGGCCATTGTCCAGGAGAACCATGTCCACATTTCTGCTTTTGACGGCACGGTCAATGATGACAAATGGGATGTTGGAGATGTATGCATTAAGTCTTTCGCTAAATTGATGGGTAGGGGAGAAGATAACCCCTGCTACATTTTCATCATGCAGTACATTCAAATACAAGGCCTCCTTATCAGGATTTTCATCTGTATTGCACATCAGAACGGAATATCCCTCTTCATAAGCGGCATCTTCCACGGCACGGCTAACGGCTGTGAAGAAAGGGTTACGAATATCCGACACCACCAATCCGATTTTTGCGGTTTTCTGGACGCGCAAACTACGTGCAACCAGATTAGGGCGATAGCCCAGATCAGAAATCGCTTTGAGCACGCGTTCTCTTGTTTCAGGGCGGACACGGACATCCGTATTCGCAAGAACCCGTGAAACTGTTGCGGTTGAGACACCAGCAGCTTTGGCAACATCTTTGATATTGGTCATGCCGAGATTATACCATTCTCAAAGAGTAACGATTGTGAAATCGTTTACAATATAGTTGGGTATTTTCGCCCATTATTTTTTTATAACATACGAAAAAAAGAAAATTCAGTCAAGAAACATCCAGAAAGGTATTGACAATGGTGATGTAATCGTTTACACTATATTAACTTCTTGAATCTGGTTTCACCCTCAACAAAGAACCAAAATTTAATCCTTGTAAAGCACCATCCAAGTATCAAGATTGGATGACCTATTTCGTATTGTCTGGAAAATTCACGATCTATTCCCTAGGTTCAAAATCTGAAGTAGTAGCATCTCTTGCCCACAATTACTTTTTGAAACTATCCTTATCATTCACTTTGGTTATCCGGTAACACATGTTACCAGTAACGAGACAAAGGTCACCTGCCTTAATAAATGCTTGAATAACAGGCAAAAACTTATTTCAAAGGAGTTCGACATGCGTGAAAAAATGCAACAACTTGGAGGCTTTTTGGCCGGCATGGTCATCCCCAACATTGGCGCGTTCCTCGCCTGGGGCCTGATCACAGCCTTCTTCATCCCGACCGGCTGGATCCCGAACGAGACATTTGCCAAACTGGTTGGCCCCATGATCGTATATTTGCTGCCCTTATTAATTGGCTACACGGGCGGTAAGATGGTTCACGGCATGCGGGGCGGCGTGGTTGGTGCGGCCGCGACCATGGGTGTCATCGTCGGAGCTGACATTCCCATGATGCTAGGCGCCATGATCGTAGGCCCGCTTGGCGGTTGGGCCATCAAGAAAATTGACGATGCTTGGGGAGAAAAAATTCCAGTGGGTTTCGAAATGCTTTTCAACACATTCTCGGCTGGTATTCTGGCCGTTGTCCTTATCCTGATCGCCAATGTTGCCATCGGCCCAGTGGTGGTCAGCCTGAGCAATGCTGCGGGTGCTGCGGTAGATTGGATGGTGAATGCCCGTCTTCTGCCTTTGGCGGCCATCGTCATCGAACCTGCCAAGATCCTGTTCCTCAACAATGCGATCAACCATGGCGTGTTGGCCCCGTTGGGTGTAGTCGCTGCACAGGATGCTGGTCGCGCCATCCACTTCCTGCTTGAAACCAATCCCGGTCCAGGTCTTGGTCTACTCATTGCATTCTATGTGGTTGGTAAAGGCATGCTTAAAGATTCCGCTACTGGTTCCATGATCATCCATTTCTTGGGTGGTATTCACGAGATTTATTTCCCCTATGTTCTCGCTCATCCAATCATGATATTGGCAATGATCGCAGGCGGTCTGGCAGCTGACCTGTGGTTCGTCATTACGGGTGCGGGCCTGGTCGCGACCCCCTCGCCTGGTTCAATCTTTGCTTATCTGGCCGTTATTCCTCCAGGCCAGCACTTCCAGGTTTTGTCTGGTGTCTTGATTGGCGCAGTCGCTTCCTTCCTGGTGGGTGCGTTTATCTTGCGCGTGAATCCGGTTCGTGAAGAAGAGGAAGAAGAGACTCCTGTCATGGCCGGTGCTGTTCCCGGACTAGGAGACTAATTCAGGTTGCATTCATTTGGCAGATGCAGTAGATTATATACAACCCTGCATCTGCCAAATTATTTATAAAGGAGCATAGAAAATGTCCCAATCTATTTCTGCCGGACAAATTAAGACCATTATTTTTGCTTGCGAAGCTGGCATGGGTTCCAGTTTGATGAGCGTGAATTCCCTCAAGAAAAAATTGAAAGCCGCGAAGGTCACCAACGTAACGGTTGTCCATAAACCCGCTCGCGAAATTCCATCAGATGCCCAACTAGTTGTTGTCCACAAAGGACTTGCCAAGGTTGCCCGTAGCAAAGCGCCCAATGCTGTTGTGCTTGCGTTTAATCATTTTTTGAATGATCCTGTTTTCGACAAACTGGTCAAATCGATTGCCGAAAACGGTGAACTTGTCTCTACTAACTTATAAAAATTTCGTGAACCATGTCCATCATTTCTAATAATCGCATCTCTCTTCAAGCCAGTGCCGCCGGAAAAGCGGACGCGATCCGCCAGGCCGGTGAATTATTAGTCAACTCTGGCTGTGTACTCCCACCGTATGTAGATGGCATGTTAGCCCGGGAAGAGTCCATGTCCACCAGTTTGGGGAATGGTGTTGCTATCCCGCACGGAATTTATGAAAACCTGGGGCACATTTTACAAACCGGGATTTCGGTTCTCCAACTTAAAGAACCTGTCGAATGGGATGAAGATGACCAGGTTTCTCTCGTGATTGGCATCGCCGCGTCATCCGATGAACATGTGAATGTCCTTGCCAACCTGGCAGATGTCATCGAAGACGAAGACAGTCTCGCTGAATTATTAGCCACAACCAACCCGGAAGTAATTATCAAGTATCTGGGCGCAGGCTAATAAAACGGATCACAATTTTACATAGCCTAGCCTCTCGTGGGTGATTCTTGGGGCAAACTTCTTGATGATTGACTGTTTTTCAGCAATCCAATGAAAAACTATTTACTATTAGGTAACTGGATAATCTATGAAACAAATTGACCTTGTCATTCAGAACAAAACTGGATTGCACGCCCGCCCTGCCAAAGTGTTGGTCAACCTGGCCAAACAGTTCAAGGCAGACATTCACATCCATCATGGCTTGAAAAAGGCCAATGCCAAAAGCATGGTTTCCGTGCTGACGCTGGGAGCCGGGAAAGGAAGCCCGATCACCGTTCAAGTCAATGGAGAGGACGAAGACAAAGCCCTGGCTGAAATTGAAGCCGCCATCCGCGCGGGGTTGGGGGATGTAGACACCCATACTCAACCCAATATTCAACCTGTCTCCCCATCTACTGCCCCCAAAACAGAACCTGCACAGGCAGTCTCCCCGCCACAAAACCCGGGAGCGATCAAAGGCATTAGCGCCGCGCCGGGAATTGCCGTTGGCCCAATTTTCCACTTTCAACAGACGGACCCGGACATCAACAACCCCGAACTTCTTTCTGCCGAGAATCAGATCGAGTTGTCAGTTGCGCTGAGACAGGCACGTGAGCAACTCGCCCAACTCAGCCAGCAGATGAAGGAGAAAAAACTGGGGGCAGAAGCGGCGATCTTCGACGCGCACATTGAATTGTTGGAAGACCCCGAACTGGTGGATACCGTCCGTATATACGTAAACAATGGTCAGAACCCTGCAAAAGCCTGGAAAACGACCATCAACGAGAGCGCTGCCACAATTGCCGCCCTCAAAGATCCTGTGCTATCCGCCCGGGCAGATGATTTGCGGGATGTGGGCAGACGGGTCTTAAGAATCATGCTGGGGATTACCGAAATGGGAATTAGCCTGCCTTCT
>DATDOR010000040.1:0-6024 GCA_035293165.1 Anaerolineales bacterium
CTGATGCAAACCCGCCCAACCGACTTCACCGCCATCCTCCTCGACGGCCCGGATAAAGTCCAGCACCTCTGCTGGCGGTTTCTAGACCCCTCGCACTGGCCTGAAAACCCCTCCCCACATGAAAACCGAATTCGCGACCTCTGTCTGGATTATTACCGCCAACTCGACACCATCCTGGAAGAAATTATCCGTAGGGCTGGCCTGGAAACGACGGTCGTACTCGCCTCCGATCACGGGTTTGGCGCAACCACTGAAGTCTTCCACATCAATTCCTGGCTGGCCCAAGAAGGCTACCTGCACTGGGCCAAACAACCGGAATCGGAAAATACCGGCATCCTCGGTATGGGACAGCTTGCCCGCCACACCTACTCGCTCGACTGGGATCAGACGCTCGCATACGCCGCCACCCCCACCAGCAACGGGATTCACATCGTCCGGGTAGAGGATAACGACGGGAAGGGCATCCCCGCAGATGCTTATGAATCCTTCCGGGCGGAACTGGCGGATAAACTGTACCAATTCATTGATCCGGCAACGGGTGAACGAATCGTCTCCCGTATCTGTTTCCGGGAAGAAATCTTCCCCGGCCCGGCAGGGGGGGTCGGCCCTGACCTGACCTTGATCTTGCGCGATGGGGGTCTGGTCTCCATTCTCCCCTCCGACAACCCACTGAAACCCCGATCCGCTGTCGCAGGCACACATCGCCCGGAGGGTATATTCATCGCCAAAGGGCCAGGGATTCGACAAGGTTTTTCCATTCCCGAGTGTTCAATCCTGGATGTCTCCCCCACGCTTCTGTACGGTTTAGGGCTGCCCATACCGGAAGACCTTGAAGGACGCTTGCCTGTTGAAATGTTCGAGCCATCTTTTCTGTCTGAGCATCCCGTGCAGACCGAAGCGGTAACGAATTCTGACACAGGGTTTGTATCAAATGCAGGCGATGCCTACGATGAAGAAGCGGAAGCGGTTATCGTCACCCGGTTGCGGGAGTTGGGCTATTTGGATTGAATTGATTAATGGAGAAGATTTGTGTCAGTTTTAGAAGTTAACGGCATCAAGTTTCATTATTGGACAACCGGCGAGGGGCCGGATATGATCTTGATTCATGGGTTGGGAGGTAATCTCGCCATCTGGCATTTGAAATTGGTGCCACTTCTGCGGAAAAATTTTCGCGTCACAACCTATGACTTGCGCGGGCATGGAAAAACCGGGATGCCTCTTACCGGGTACACGACCGCCGATATGGTATGTGATCTGAAGGGGTTGCTGGATGGAATCGGGATTGAACAGGCACATCTGATCGGGCATAGTCTGGGCGCGGACATCGCACTACATTTTGCGCTGCGCCACCCCAAGCGGGTTCAAAAGTTGGTCTTGATGGAGGCTGCCCTGCCCGTCATGATACAGACCCGCCTGCGGGAGGACTGGATCGGCTGGAAATATTGGTGTGAGATGATCGAAAAGTTCACCGGAGAACCCGTTCCTGCTGAACAACGGTCCAATTACGATTATCTCCTCCGCCAGATTCTCAAAGTGCCGATCCTGTTTGGCCCGGCCCGAGGCCACACCCGCAAACAGGATAAATTCCTCCAATTACTGGAAACGACCACGCTTGTACAGGATTACGAAGTCGCCGATGACCTGACGATGGAAAACATCGCAATAATTCCCCACCCCAAACTCCTGTTGTACGATCCCCATTCCCCCTATCTGGACACCTATCGCGCGCTCCGAGAAATCGTCATGAATTCAGTGGATATCCTCCTCCCGCCCAGCGAACTACGCCACTTTTTCCCGCTTGAGCAGCCGGAAATCCTGGAAGAATACATTTCGATTTTCCTGGACTCCGACCTTCCCCAAGCTGCCCAGGCCCTACGAGGTCGTGCAAATGGCCGGTGAAAGCGTGTTGATCACCGGGGCGGGAACGGGTTTGGGACTGGAAACAGCGGTTTACCTCGCCCGTCAAGGATTCAATGTTTTTGCATCTGTTTACGAGGATGGGCAACGCGAGCACGTCGAGTCGCGCGAGGCAAAAGCCCAGGTTACTCTCAATATCATTGACCTGGATATTTTGAACCGGGACAGCATCCAGGCAGCAGTGCAAACGGTTCTCGGTCAACATGGGCGTATTGATGCTCTCGTCAACAATGCCGGGGTTAGCCTGCGTGGGTATTTTGAGGATTGTGAGGAGGCCGAAATCCGGCGCATAGTTGAAGTCAACCTCTTCGGTACGATGGCGGTAACACGCGCGGTCCTACCTTACATGCGGGCGGCGCGGCGCGGACATTTGGTATTCGTCAGTTCTGTCGGGGGGCGGATCGGCTCCATGGCCCGAACCGCATACTGTGCCAGTAAATTCGGCCTGGAAGGTTTTGCCGAATCACTGATGCAGGAAGTGATGCCTTTTGGGCTGAAAGTCAGCCTCGTTGAACCGGGGCTTGTAAGCACCGAGCGTTGGACGGTTCACCGGGGCCTGGCGAAAGGAGCCATGAACCCGAACAGCCCCTATTACGAATGGTTTTGCCGCCAGGAAAAACTGGCAGATCAATTGGTGCAATCGTCGGGGATCAGCCCGGACGATGTCGCCCGCACGATTTATCAGGCGCTGACAGCGGATCGTCCCCGGTTGCGGTATGTAGTTGGCCGTCGCACAAGTCTGATTCTGGCCCTGCGACGGTACATTCCCGGTGAAATTTTTGAACGGCTTTATTTTAGTGAAGCCATGCGCCGTGTTACAGGCTCGCGGAATTTATCTTAGGATAATCTGAAAACTACGGTATATTTCCCGCTAAAAAACGATCATTTTCATTCAATAGATTTTTTATGCAATCAATTCTCCGACTCTTCCGGGTTTTCGGCCCAATGTTTTTTCTTAGACTGGGCACAGTCAAAAAACTAAATGAGCGATCGACCAGTGGCTTTTACTTTACCCGCGTAATGGTTGCTCTCGTTAATGTCGGGTTTCTTCGAGCACTTATCGAAAATTCGTCGGTCAATTTAACAGCCTTCGCGACAGGGGAAAGTTTGGATGTTGATATTTTGCGAACGCTTTGCGATTATTTGTATGAGTTGAGGATTTTAGACCGTACCGGCGATGATTACTCTCTGAGTCAAGATGGCCGGTTAATGAACGAGTTTTTGCTGGGAGCTTTCCAGGTTATTTATGCTTATGAAGAAGTTTTCTACAATTTGGAAGGTTTATTGAAGAAGCAGAAAAAATATGGTATGGATGTCAACCGGCGCGGAGAATTCGTCGCGCGGGGAAGCGGCACTGTCGGCAAGCTGTTAGCCTTTCCCGTTATGGCCGATCTCATTCGCGAACATCAATACCAGCGGGTTTTGGACTTGGGGTGCGGAGACGCCACATTTTTGATGGACTTATTCGAGCGAAATCCACAACTGGCCGGTTACGGCTTTGACCTGTCACCAGATGCAATTGAAGCAGGCAACAAAAATCTTGCTGAAAAAAATTTAGAGCAAAAAATCACCCTGTTTGTGGGAGATATGTTCAATATTGACGAGGTCGCCCAACAACTTCCACAAATTGATGCTGCTACATGCGTATATGTTCTCCACGAGTTGGTTCGCATCAACCGGCAGGAAACCGTTCAAATGTTGCGAAAATTCCGTGAAAGTTTCCCCGGAGTTCCTCTCCTCATTTGCGAAGTGATCTACCATACACCGGAAGCCCTTCGAGAAAAGCCCGGAGGTGTAATGGAAATTCAGTTATTTCACGGACTTTCAAACCAACAATTGTTCTCTCGAGAGGAGTGGCATACGTTGTTTAAGGAAGCGGGATTCACGAACATCCACGAAGATTATTTAGCTCAAGTTCGCACGGCGTTTTTTATCATTTCATAGGCTTTTATGCAAAACGATAAACAAGACCTGACCCAAAGCGTTCTCGTCACCGGTTGCTCGACAGGCTTCGGTATGGAGACCGCGCTTTACCTGGCTGAAAGAAATTTTCAGGTATATGCCAGCATGCGAAATCTCACCCAACAAAATGTATTGCTGGAGAAGGCTGCACAAAGGCAAGTGAATCTGCGGGTGCTTCAGTTGGACATCACGGACCAACAAAGTATTGAACATGCAGTCCGGCAGGTCGTTGCAGAAGCAGGAGGCATTTTTGGGTTGGTCAATAATGCAGGTGTGTTCGTCAGAGGCTTTTTTGAAGATGTCTCAGAGGATGAAATCTGGCAGGTGTTCGAACCGAACTTATTCGGCACGATGGCGCTCACTCGCGCGGTGATTCCCCATATGTGTGCAGTCCATCGCGGGCGTGTGGTCATCGTCACATCCGTAGCGGGGAGAATTGGTTCTCCCACCGGCAGTGTATACGCGGCCAGCCGGTTCGCCCAGGAAGGGTTTGGTGAGTCTCTTTACCAGGAACTTGCCCCCCTGGGTGTACAGGTAGTTCTAGTTGAGCCAGGAATGACAAAAACCGAACATTACGGGATCAGCGACCAAGGCGTGGCTGTCCATGCAAAAGACCCATCCAGTCCCTACTTTCGATGGTTTACACGCGCAAACCAACTCTTCAATCAAACGATGGACACATCCCCAATCAAGACCTCGGATGTGGCAAAGGTGATTTACCAGGCTTTAAATGTTCGACGGCCTCGATTGCGGTATCTAGTTGGTCGTCGAGCCAGTTTTGTGCTAGGTTTAAGGCGATACATTCCCGGCGAGGTTTTTGAACGCATTTATTTTAGTGCCATCATGAACAGAATCACTCGTGGAAAAGATATTTAACGCTATGCCAAAAGACCAAACAATATCAACATACTCCAGGAAACTTAAATTTGTCCAGGCCGCTGCGCAAGGATTTGGAGACCGGCATAACACCTGGGCCTGGACGATGTGTTGGTGGAAAGGCAAACTATACGTTGGCACCAACCGGGCCTGGCACTGTGCGGAACGGGCAGGGATTCACTCCGCGTTTCCAATCATCGCCAAATACCCACCTGCCGACCCCGACACGGAATGTACGCCCGATCCCAAAGATTTGCCCCTCCAGGCAGAAATCTGGTGTTGGACGCCCGAAACCGATGCCTGGGAACGTCTTTACCAATCCCCCCAAGATTTGCGAATTCCAGGACACCCGGGCTGGTTCACCGCTCGTGAAGTAGGTTTCCGGGATATGGTGGTGTTCGTCGAACCCGATGGGACGGAGGCGATGTATGTCTCCGGGGTCAACACCAAATTCATCTTCCGGCCTGTGCCTGCCCCGCGCCTGTTGCGTTCCACCAATGGCCACCATTTCGAACCCATCCCGCAAGAGCCGGGGACCTTCATGGGTGATTTAGGCACTTGCACGCTCCGAACCATTTCCATTTACGAAAACCGGTTATACGTGATTACGGGTTCCATTCGCGGGGATGGTATCGTGCTGGAGTCTAGCAACCCGGCGGCGGGGAATGATCATTTCCGCAAAATCAGCCCGGAAGGTGTCAGCGTATTTGAGATGTGTACGTTCAACGGGTTTCTCTATTTGGGCATCCGAGATGCGCGTGGGTACTCGATCATAAAAACCGACGCGACCGGTTCTCCCCCTTATGCCTTCAAAACGGTCGTCCCGAAAGGCGCATACCTGCCCAAACCGAGCATGAGCGTGATCAGCATGTATGAGTATCAGGGGCGGCTGTATGTGGGAACCGACCGTCCGGGGGAAGTCATCCGCATCAACCCGGACGATACCTGGGAGCTGGTCGTCGGCACCCCGCGCAAAACTCCCGACGGCTGGAAGTTCCCGATCAGCGGGCTGGATGTCGGCTTCGGGAACTGGCTAAATGGGCATATCTGGCGGATGTGCGAACACGATGGGCGTTTGTACATCGGCACCTGGAATATGGCGACGGAATTCCGCATGGCCGAGGAAGAAAAAGCCGCGCTCGAACCCAGCTACGGATTTGATTTGTACGAAACTTCGGACGGGTGGCATTACGCGCCCATCACTACGAACGGGTTCTACGACCGGTTCAATTATGGCTTGCGATCATTTTCCAGTACCCCACACGGCCT
>DATDOR010000041.1:0-4568 GCA_035293165.1 Anaerolineales bacterium
GAGAGTGTCTCAAACAATTAGCAATGGGTGTAAAAATCTATTTAGGAAGGGTTTATTTTCCCGCAAGTTTCACAAGGGGAATCCTTACACCTAAATTATATATGAGGTTTGTTAATCTTATCCAGGAAAATGGGGATAAAAAAGCAACGGTGTTTGTCCGTTGCTTTATGTGAAATGAGCGATTTTTTGTTATTTGAGCTGAAGATAGGGAAATCCCGAAAAAATGGTGGGCGTGGGGGGTGTACACCCCCACGCCCACCATTTTTTCGGCTACTTCTGATTTGGTGCCCCGTACGGGACTCGAACCCGTGTTTTAGCCTTGAGAGGGCTACGTCCTGGGCCGCTAGACAAACGGGGCATTTCTTTAAGCGCCGGGATTCTACCATGCGGGTTAAGCAGCGTCAATTTTTAACTGCTATAATTCGGATGTCTTCCAGTTAACTCTCTTCAGGAGCCTATCCATGTACGATAAACAGAAACTCGATGAACTACGCCATATACAGGAGAAATGGGAGGAAACAACGCTGCACAAAAATAAGGCGCATTTGCCCGAACGAAAAGAACCGTTCATCACCGAATCCTCCGAACCCATCCACCGGCTGTATACCCCTCTCGACGTGGCCGGCCTGGACTATCCGGAACATCTGGGCATGCCGGGGGAATATCCTTACACGCGCGGGGTTCACCCCACCCTGCACCGCAGCCGCTTGTGGACGATGCGGATGTTTGCCGGGTTTGGCACGGCGGAGGAGACCAATGCCCGGTTCAAATACCTGCTCGATCAGGGGCAGACCGGCCTGTCCATCGCCTTTGACCTGGCGACCCTGATGGGGTACGACACCGATGCTCCAGAAGCGTTGGGCGAGTTCGGTAAGTGCGGGGTAGCGGTATCCTCGCTCAAAGACATGGAAATCCTGCTCGACGGCATCCCGCTGGACAAAGTGTCCTCCAGTATGACGATCAACTCCCCCGCGGCCATCATTTGGGCCATGTATATTGCCGCCGCCGAGAAGCAGGGCGTCCGCTCCGGCCAGCTCCGCGGGACCATCCAGAATGACATCCTGAAAGAATACATCGCCCAAAAAGAGTACATCTTCCCACCCGAACCCTCCATGCGGCTCGTTACCGACACCATCGAATACGGCGCGCAATGCCTGCCCCAGTGGAACACGATCAGCATCTCCGGCTACCACATCCGTGAAGCCGGTTCGACCGCCGCGCAGGAACTGGCCTTCACCCTGGCGGATGGATTGGAATACGTGCGCTGGGGGCTGGCACGCGGCCTGGACATAGACAGTTTCGCCCCCCGCCTGTCGTTCTTCTTCAACGCCCACAACGACTTCTTCGAGGAAATCGCCAAGTACCGGGCCGCGCGGCGCATTTGGGCAAGGGAGATGAAGGAGACCTTCGGCGCGAAAAATCCCCGCTCCTGGCTGATGCGCTTCCACACACAAACTGCCGGTGTTTCGCTCACCGCCCAACAGCCGGAGAATAACATCGTCCGGGTCGCGATCCAGGCCCTGGCTGCCGTCCTGGGCGGGACGCAATCGCTGCACACCAACAGCATGGACGAAGCCCTCGCCCTCCCATCCGAACACGCCGTCACCATCGCCCTCCGCACCCAACAGATCATCGCCGAAGAGTCGGGCGTGACGAACACCGTTGACCCGCTGGGCGGCTCGTTCTTTGTGGAGGCGATGACGAACAAGATGGAACAGCAAGCCTACGAAACCTTCCGCCGCATCGAAGACCTGGGCGGCATGCTCCCGGCGATTGACAAAGGCTTTTTCCAATCGGAAATTTCCGACGCCGCCTACCGTCACCAGCGTGAGCTGGACCAGGGCGTCCGCCACATCGTCGGGGTAAACGCGTACGCCGACAAACAGCCGGTCTCCATCCCCATCCTGGAAATGGATCCGCAAGGCTTTGGCCGCCAGGTCGCCCGGTTGAAAGAACTCCGCCAAACTCGTGACAGCGGCGCAGTTGGGCAGGCGCTTGACCGGCTGCGAATCGCCTGCGAAGGGACGGAGAACACGATGCCATACATTCTTGACGCGGTGCGGACGTATGCGACGTTGAGTGAAATTGTAGATGTGATGCGGGGGGTGTTTGGGACGTATGAGGAGCCGACGTGGATATAAATCGCCTCGCCAAAAAACTTAATCTCAAACTATCAGCCTGGATGGGGATTAGCCCGAAAAAAAGGGGTGCGTGGGGGTGTACACCTCCACGCACCCCTTTTTTTCGGAAACACAAAATATCGCATCCGTGCACCATGTCTTTCAGGAGGATGCCATGGATATTCTTATTTTTCTTCTTTTCTTAGCTGGTTCCTATCTGCTTGGCTCAATCCCCTTCGGATTGCTCTTCGTCAAGTGGAAAACAGGGCTGGATTTACGAAAAATACAGAGTGGCCGGACCGGCGGCACAAATGCGGGCCGCGCCGCAGGAAAGCTGGTAGGACTTTCAACCGCAGCAGTGGATTTCATCAAGGGCGCCATCCCTGTCTGGCTCGCGGGATTTGTCTTACCCGGTAACGTCTGGCTGAAAATTCTTGCGCCACTGGCCGTCATCATCGGGCATAACTACTCGATTTTCTTAGCAGAGAAAGATGAGAAGGGAAAATGGGTTTTGCGCGGTGGCGCAGGTGGCGCCGCTTGTGTGGGCGGATCGCTGGGCTTGTGGGCGCCGAGTTTCTTGATCATCCTCCCGCTGGGTGCACTTGTGTTTTACCTCATTGGCTACGCCTCCGTTGCCACCATGAGTGTTGCCGTTGGGTCAGCCATCATCTTTACCGTCCTCACCCTTTTTGCTGACTATCCCTGGGAATTCATCCTCTATGGCATCCTGGCTGAAATATTGCTCATCTGGGCGCTTCGTCCCAATATTCGAGCCTTGATTGAAGGAAACGAACGCCCCGTTGGCCTCCGTGCCCGGCGTAACAAAGCTGCCTGAACAAACCCGCAAAAGGAACTGCTCAGGCTAAGAGAGAACATTTCCCCTTCCCGGCTGAGTAGTTACCTGCAAAATAAAAAGCCGGTGAAAATCACCGGCTTTTTTCATTCAAAATTATCTTCCTCGAACCCCTCTTCAACCTCTTCTTCCTCAAAACCTACCCCTGTATCCTCATCCCTTTCAAATTCGCCCTCATCCTCATCTTCGTCATCATCATAACCCTCTCTCACGCGCACAGGCTCTTCTTCAAAATCGTCTTCATACTCCCCGTCCTCATCCTCCTCAAACTCATCCTCCAAATCATGAAACTCTTCCGAGCCAATTGGTTTCTTTCCAAATAAATAGCGGAAAAGCGCAAATAAATTCCTTTGATGCAAATCCTCCGCCAACCCGCCCATGATCACCCGGCTTTTTCCGCACGACTGCACTGTAACCCGTTCCAGGACATCTAGCGGAAAACGACGAACCGATGCGTCTTGCACAACCTTCCGTAATTTTGCAAGATATTTGAGATTCTCTTCAACCGCTCCGTCAATCTCCCCTCGTAACACAATATCGCCATGGCCTTGAATAATATTCTCCAACCCCATTGACAACAGAGACTTCAAGGATGTCTCCATCTGATCGATATTCCCGTCCACAAAATAAGGCAGGGGCATCATAATATCGCCAGTGTACAAAACCCGATCTTCTTCGACCAAAACCCCAATGCCATCCGGACTGTGACCGGGCAACGCCATTAACTTCAACGTCTTCTTCCCCACTTGCAGCCCCAATTCCCCTTGCTCAAACGTCAAATGGGGCAAAGTTATCCGTACTTGCCGGAATAAACCGGGATTTTGTTGGCGCGTCTCCTCCAACGATGGCTTTCCACGCTCATCCAACAACTTGCGGCAAAGCACTGAAGAAATCACAAACGCGCCGGGGAAAAAACAACTCCCCCAACTATGATCCGCATGATAATGCGTGTTGATCACATACCGCACCGGGACCTTCAACCCCTGCTCAACAAACTCCCGGATCGCCAGCGCCTCTTCCGGGTATGCCAGCGTATCAATCACAACCGCCCAATTTGGCCCGGCAATCACGCCGGCATTGACCTGTGCATAGACATCGCTTTGAAATGAAAAGACATTCTCGGCAACTCTTTCGTGGTTAATCAAAGATTCCTCCAGGAAAAATGATAGTGTAGAATAGCACAAATCGAGGGGCAAAGTCAAGTTTTAACGAAAAAAGGAAGCCTCATGCAAAATTCCCCTCCCGAAATCCGCCTCGCCCTGCCCAGCAAAGGCCGCCTCGCCGAAGACGCCCTTAACCTCCTCACCCACGCGGGTCTGCGCGTCCACAAACCCAACCCCCGCCAACTCATCGCCCACATCCCCGACCTGCCCGGCGTCTCTGTCCTCTTCCAACGCGCAGGCGACATCGTCGTCAGCGTCCGGGATGGCAGCGTGGACTTCGGCATCACCATCCGCGACAACCGCCTCAAAACCCTCGATGATGGCATGATCTTTGAATCGCAAGCCTGGCTCATCGCCAACCAGAGAGCACTGAAAACCCGTCTCGAAGTCCTTCAAACTGCCCGTACCCTGATCGAAACCATCGTCGCCTAC
>DATDOR010000042.1:0-3843 GCA_035293165.1 Anaerolineales bacterium
AATCGCCGGGTGACGATTTTGCTCATGGGATTGGAAGCCCACGACGACACAGATCATGCGGTCCCACCGCGCACCGATACCATGCTTTTGTTTACCTATGATCCTGGCTTGAACCACGTCGGAATGTTATCCATCCCGCGTGATTTGTGGGTGGCGATTCCAGGTTATGAAAACGGAAAAATCAATACCGCTTACCAGTTAGGGGAATTGTACAAGGTGTCCGAGGGGGGGGCTGGGTTGGCAATGGCAACCGTCGAACAGCTTCTGGGCATCCCCATTGGTTATTACGCACTGGTAGATTTCAATCTCTTCGCGCGCTTTATTGATGAAATCGAAGGGGTTAAAATCAACGTTCCTGAGATGGTTCGGATCGCGATTATTGACGGAAAAAACAAACCGGTCTTTCCCGGTGTCCAAACGATGACTGGAGAAGTGGTTTTGGCTTATGTGCGTGCCCGTACTACCCCCGGCGGCGAATTTGACCGGGTTCAGCGCCAGCAATTGGTATTAATGGGCATTCGCAGTCGTATTCTGGAGCTTGATTTGCTGACGACCCTGATTGCGAAAGCCCCCCTCATTTACGGCGAATTTTCCGATGGGATTCGGACCAACCTGACACCCAACGACATCTTCAAACTGGCCGTCGCTTTGCAAGGGATACCGGATACAAATATTTTCTCGACCACGATTGGCCCGGATGATGTCACATTTGGCACTTCTCCAGAAGGGTTAGAAGTCTTGCTGCCCATCCCGGAACGTATCCGCATCGCCCGGGATGCGGTATTTCCATCTGAGGACCCGCTGAGTCCGCTCCAAACCGAAAAACCCATCAGCCAATTGGTCGCCGAAGAAGCCGCAAAAATCGCCATTATCAATGGAACGATCACCCCTGGCCTGGCCGCCCAAACGAGCGAATATCTTGAATCCGAAGACTTGAACATCACCCTTACCGACATTGCGGATGAAATCTTCGAGAATACCACCCTGATTGACTATACGGGTAATCCTTATACGGTTCAATTTCTGGTATCCCTGATGAATATCAGTCCAACTCATATTTTTCACAATTACAATCCCAAAAGTAATATAGACATCGAAATCACCCTGGGGGAAGATTGGGTGCAAAACGGAGACTTACCATGACACGTACCAAATGGTTTAAACCTGCCCTCTGGATCATTTACCTGCTGGCCCTCGCAGGGGTTGCGTATTATGCATATACGGGGATTCACGCCGCAACCCTGAGATTGCCCTTCGCCGTCATTGATCCAAATAACGAGTTCACCTTCCAATCCCCCACCCCCACTATAGACCCAGATGTACCCACGCCCACCCTATTACCGGGAGAAACCCCTGTGGCGATTGCCCCTGACAGTCTGGGTTACGATGCCTGGGACGGTGCAGAGCGCGTCACCATCCTGATTATGGGACTCGATTACCGTGACTGGGAAGCGGGCGAAGGCGCCCCTCGCACGGACACCATGATTTTGCTGACCATTGACCCCCTCAGCAATACTGCCGGAATGCTTTCCATTCCTCGTGATCTGTACGTCTCGATCCCAGGCTTTAAATATGATCGCATCAACACTGCCTACCGCCAGGGCGAAACTTACAAACTTCCCGGCGGCGGCGCAGGTTTAGCGGTCGAAACAGTCGAACAACTCCTGGGAGCTAAAATCGATTTTTACGCCCAGATAGAGTTCTTCGCCTTTGAACGCCTGATTGACGAAATCGGTGGACTGAAAGTTGAAATCACCGAACCCATTGAAGTTGACCCCATCGGCGAAAAACCACCCCGCGTCCTCCAACCGGGTATTGTCACGCTCCCGGGTGATCTGGCCCTCGCTTATGCCCGGGCCCGCAAGACCGAGGGCGGCGACTTCGACCGTTCCCGCCGCCAACAGCAGGTTATCCTCGCCATTCGCGAACGCATCCTTCAATTTGAATTAATCCCGACTCTGATCGGCAAAGCTCCCACCCTCTACACGGAACTTGCCGAGGGGCTCAATACCGATATGACTCTCGAACAAGCAATCCGTTTAGGGATCCTCGCCAAAGACATCCCCGTCGAAAATATCCGCAAAGGCGTCATTGGCGAAGAGCAAATCGTCTTCTTCACTACGCCGGACGGAGATCAGGTTCTTAAACCTCGCCCGGATGCCATTCGAGAGGTGCGGGATTACGTCTTCGGCACTGTGGAGTTGAGCAGTCCCCTTGCAAACCTGACCGGGCAAGAACGCGTCACCGCCGAAAACGCAGTCGTCTCCGTTCTGAATGGCGCATTCGCCGAAGGATTAGCTGCTAATACGGCTCAATACCTGACAAACATGGGTTTCAACATCCCCGCGGCGAATATCGGCAACGCGGTTCAAACACTAACCTTCACGACGATTATTGATTACACTGGCAACCCCTACACGGTGCAACTCCTCGCTGAAACGCTGGGTGTTCAGAAGAATCGAGTCCTTTTGCAATATACCCCCAACAGTCCTGTAGATGTCGAAGTGACCCTGGGAAGTGATTGGGCAGGAAGCAATCCTTTACCTTAATCAATCACCATTCTGATTAACTGCCGCACCCCTGACCCCATCAAGCAGCACCAATGGCGTCCCATGATCGGGATGCGGAACCACTCGGACAGGAGCGCGGTACACCTGCCGGACATTCGCCTCCGTCAGCACCTCGCTGGGGACTCCCACCGCGCGGATTTCCCCCCCATCTAATAGCGCCACTCGGTCTGCGTACAACCCAGCCAGATTCAAGTCGTGCAGCACCATCAACACCGCCAGCCCCTTTTCCACCGTCAACTGCCGCACCAGGTTCAAGAAACTGTACTGGTACTGTAAATCCAGGTGCGAAGTCGGCTCATCAAGCAGGAGTACGGGTGTGTTTTGAGCCAGTGCGCGGGCCAGCAACACGCGCTGCTGCTCCCCGCCGGACAGGGTACTGATCGTCCGCTCGGCCAGGGATTGGCAGTCCGTTTGCGAAAGGGCATAGGATACATGATCGAGGTCGGTTTTCCCCGCGCGGCCCAGCCAGCCCAGGTAAGGCGTCCGGCCTAGCAGCACCGTCTGGTATACAGTAAACGCGCCGGGCAAAGATCGGGCCTGGGGAACAACTGCTATATGCCGCGCCCGTTCTGCTTCGGCCAAGCGAATTACCTCCCGTCCGTCAATCCGCACCGACCCCGCGCGCAACGGCAACACCCCGCTCACTGCTTTCAGCAGCGTAGACTTCCCCGCTCCGTTCGGCCCCAACACGGCCACCACTTCCCCCGCGTTTACCGTTAAAATGACATCTTTCAGAACCGGGAAATTTTCATACCCAACTGAAATCGCAATAATCTCAAGCATTTCTTTCTCCATTCGTAGACGGAAGGCACATCAAACACAGAGTAAGAAGTAGCCAAAAAAAGGGGTTCTTTGGGAATCGGCGGGGAGGCAACCACGGCAAATCCCAAAGAGCCAAAAAAGGTGTGCGTGGGGGTGTACACCCCCCACGCACACCTTTTTTTCGGGAATTCCCTGGCTTTCAGACTGAGCGTTACAATTTTTCTATGTCCTCTGTGCTTTCTATGTACCAATTCACCAAAACGCCTCCGCCTTCGCGCGGCGCAAAACCCATAAAAAGAATGGAGCACCTGCCAGCGCGGTCACAATACCAACCGGTAACACCTGTGGGGCAATTACCACTCGCGCCAGCAAATCTGCGACCAACAATATCGTCCCACCACCCAAAATGGATAATGGGATAAGCCGTTTATAGTCCGCCCCCCAGACCAGCCGCACGATATGGGGAACAATCAGCCCAACAAAACCAATAATTCCAGAAAAAGCCACTGCT
>DATDOR010000043.1:0-6537 GCA_035293165.1 Anaerolineales bacterium
GGCCGCACCTTCCGCGACGACCTTTACCCCGAATACAAAGGCACCCGCGAAAAAATGCCCGAAGACCTTGCCCAACAAATCGAACGTATCCGCCAGATGGTAGACGCCTTCAACATCCCCCGCCTCGAAATGGACGGCTACGAAGCCGACGACGTCCTCGGCAGCATCGCCCGCAAAGCCGCCGCGCAAGGCCTCGGCGTCAAAATCATCACCGGCGACCGTGACCTCCTCCAACTCGTAGACGACCGCATCTTCGTCACCCTCCCCGAAGGCCGCTCCCTCAGCGATGCCAAAGACTATACAGCCAAAGACGTCTTCGAAAAACTCGGCGTCCGCCCCGATCAAGTTGTAGACTACAAAGCTCTCGTCGGCGACACCTCCGACAACATCCCCGGCGTTAAAGGGGTCGGCCAAAAAACCGCCGAACGCCTGCTCGCCGACTACGACACCCTCGACAACATCTACGCCCACCTCGACGACATCGGGGGCAGCATCGCCAAAAAACTTGCTGAAAGCAAAGAAAACGCCTACCTCAGCCAGGAACTCGCCCGCATCATCACCGACCTCGACATTCCCCTCGACCTCGAACATGCCGCCGTCGAAAACTTCGACCCTGCCGCTGTCGAAGAAATTGCCCGCGAACTCGAATTCCGCTCGCTGATGAAACGCATCACCGCCCTCGCCGAATCCTTCGGGAAAACCGCCGCGCCTGAAACGCCTCCTTTGGTGAAAAAACCCGCGCGGGACACCGCCAGCGGACAACTCTCCCTCTTCGACATGCCCGCCGCGCCCAAACAGATCAGCGAACCGGCCCCCGCGGGGTACGCTGAACCCGCGCGCGGAGTCGCCACCTCCATCATCGTTGACTCCCTCCACACCCTTACCGAACTTGTCAAAGAACTCCAAACCGCCAAAATCATCGCCTTCGACACCGAAACCACCTCCACCGACCAGATGCAGGCCGAACTCGTCGGCATCTCCCTTTCCACCCAACCCGGCAAGGGATACTACATCCCCGTCGGGCATGACGAAGGCCAGCAGCTTCCCCTCGACACCGTCCTGGAAGCCCTCCGCGGCCCCCTCACCGACCCTAACATCCCCAAAACCGGCCATAACATCAAATACGACTACGTCATGCTCGCCCGCTACGGCCTGCGCGTCACCCCGCTCGGCTTCGACACGATGATCGCTGAATGGCTCCGCGATCCCAACTCCCGCAACCTGGGGCTGAAACGTCTGGCCTGGGTGCGCCTGGACGCCGAAATGACCGAAATAGAAGCCTTGATCGGCAAAGGCAAAAAGCAAGTCACAATGGCTCAAATCCCCATCGAAAAAGCTGCTGCTTACGCGGGCGACGATGCTGAAGTCGTCATCCGCCTGCAACCGATCCTCGAAGCGGACGTGGAAGAAGTCGGCGCAAAAAGCCTGCTCTATGAAATGGAAATGCCCCTCGTCCCCATCCTGGCCGACATGGAAATGGCCGGAATCAAAGTGGACGCTGAATTTCTGGGGATCATGAGCAGTGAGTTACAAGCCAAGCTGATCGAACTGGAAGACAAAATCTACCAAACCGTCGGCGAACCCTTCAACATCAATTCGACCCAACAACTTTCGGACGCGTTGTTCAAAAAACTCAAAATCGTTCCCCCCGCCGGGACACGGAAAAACGCCAGCGGCCACTACTCCACTGCTGCCGACGTCCTCGAATCCATCCGCGAAGACAACGAAGTCGTCGAATGGATTCTCGAACACCGCGAAATCTCCAAACTCAAATCCACCTACGTGGACGCCCTGCCCTCGCAGGTCAACCTGCACACCGGCCGCGTCCACACCTCGTACAACCAGACCGGTTCGGTCACCGGGCGGATCGCGTCCAGTGACCCGAATTTACAGAACATCCCCATCCGCACCGAACTGGGCCGCCGCGTCCGCAAAGCCTTCGTCGCCGAACTTGGCAACACCCTGCTCGCGGTGGATTACTCCCAGGTCGAACTCCGCATTGTCGCCCACATGGCCAACGACGAGGCCATGATCGCCGCGTTCAATGCCGGACAGGACATCCACGCAACCACCGCCGCCGCCGTCGCCGGCATCCCGCTCGACCAGGTCACGAAATCCCAGCGCCGCCACGCCAAAGCGATCAACTTCGGCCTGATCTACGGCATGAGCGCGTTCGGCCTCACCCGCACCACCGACCTCACCCTCGCCGAATCCGAAGACTTCGTCAAAGCGTACTTCGAGAAATTCCCCGGCGTGAAGAACTACCTTGACGGCATTCGCCAGTTGGCGGCAAAACAGGGCTACGTCGAAACCCTGCTTGGACGCCGCCGCTACTTCCCCGGCCTGCAAACGCAGTCGAACTTCAACGTCCGGGCACGGGAAGAGCGCGAAGCCATCAACGCCCCCGTCCAGGGCACCGCCGCCGACATCATGAAAATCGCGATGCTCCACATCCCCGCCGCGCTGAAAAAAGCCGGATTATCCGCCCGAATGCTCCTCCAGGTCCACGACGAACTGGTCTTTGAATGTTCTGAGAGTGAAGTGGCACAAACTGCAAAAGTCGTGCAAGAAACAATGGAAGCAGCCTACCAACTTCAAGTTCCACTGCTGACGGAAGCACGGAGCGGGCAAAACTGGTATGATGTGAGACCCTTGGAAGGTATTTAGGACAAATTGCTAATTCGTCAGGCCAATTTTCCAAATCGCCTGACATCGTTTTGGTATATAATCAACACATCCCAACTGTTATGAGAATATTGGCTCTTTGGGATTTGCCGTGGTTAATGCCAGATTTTGGGGTGTGCGTGGGGTGTACACTCCACGCACACCTCAAAATCTGGAGACCTCCCCGCCGATTCCTAAAGAACCTGAAAATATTTTCAAGGTACAAGACTTCCGAAGTTTGAAAACCAGAGTAATCAGAACGTCTTATACCAAACTTCGGAAGTCTGATTTTCAACTCCAATAACTAATTTGAAATTCGAGAAACCGATATGGCTGGCAACCAAGCACACTTTAACGACTTCATGAACAAAGGGCACTCCGCAGCCTGGGATTTGGAATGGGAACAGGCCGCTGCCTACTACCGGCAGGCTTTGGAAGAATTCCCAACAGAAACCACCGCACTTTCTTACCTGGCCTCTGCCCTGTTTGAACTGGAACGCTATGACGAAGCGCTATCGTATTATCAGAAGGTCATAGAAACCTCACCGGATGATCCGCTCCCCTTGGAAAAGATCAGCCAAATCCTGGAAAATCAGGGGAATTTTCAAAGCGCGTCTGAGACAGTGTTGCGCGCGGCTGAATTGCATTTTTCCCACAAGGATGTCAATAAGGCCATCGAAAACTGGAGCCGGAGCATCACCCTCAACCCGGAAAATATGCGTGCACGGACCCGTCTGGCCCTGGTTTATGAACGCTCAAACCGTAAACCCCAGGCCGTCACCCAATATCTGGCCATTGCCAGCCTGATGCAACATGCTGGAAACCGGGATCGGGCCATTGAGTTGGTTCATCATTCGCTCAAACTGGTTCCACATAGTAATGAGGCGAAGCAAGCATTGGGCTTGCTGCGGGCAAACCAACTCCTCCCGAAACCTTCTCAAAAACCGCTTCGCAAGACAGACTCACTTTCCGGGTACAAACCTGGTGGGACTTCTGAATTAAAAAGACTTGAAGAAAGCAAATCCGAAAAAGCCATTGACCCGGTCTCTGAGGCGGTCAACAAAGCCCTATCTGTCCTGGCCGAGTTGATGTTTGAGCAGCCTGAAGAGGAAGATACCAACGGGCGGCGTAGTTTAAGCGCGATTGCAATGGGCACCGGCCCACTCAGTGCCGCCCGCGTTGAACGTCGGCAGATCGTTTTGCACCTGACGCAAGCAGTAGATTTACAGGCCCGTCGAAAACTCCCTCAAGCTGCAGAACAATTGGAGAGTGCTATCAAATCCGGGTTGGATCACCCAGCCGCCTATTTCGACCTGGGTTGGTTGAGTGTTCAGTCTGGTAAGTTGGATGAAGCGATACGCCAGTTACAACATGCGGTTGGACATCCGGATTATGCCCTGGCCGCTCGCCTTCTGTCGGGACAATCCGTCCGAAAGATAGGGCGCGGGAAAGATGCAGCCATTCATTTTCTTGAGGCTCTTAAACTAGCTGACTCGGCCGTTATTGAAAAAGAGTACGCGGCCAGTCTTCGCCAGATGTACGAACCCATCATCGAAGCAATAACACATGATGCCATCAACCAGGCTCACGACAAACTTTGTACAGCCATCGAAAATCTGTTGGCCCGTCCAGACTGGCGCGATCAAATGCTCCGGGCAAGACGGCAACTCCCCGCCCCCCAGCCGGGATTGCCCCCTGCGCCTCTGGCAGAGTTGCTAACTCAGGCACAAAGCAGCCAGGTGCTTGAATTGATGACCAATATCCAGCAAATGGCTCGTAACGGAATGTACCGTCTGGCGATGGAAGAAGCTTTCCATGCGCTTCATTTTGCCCCTACCTTTTTGCCCTTGCACACCTTTATGGGCGATATTTTGCTCCAACAGGAGCATATCCCCGAAGCCATCACCAAATTTGGTGTGGTGGCTCGCGCGTATAGTATCCGCGGTGAATCGCACCGGGCCATTGATATCCTGCGGAGAATCACCCGCCTGGCTCCGCTTGATCTTTCGGCGCGTCGCCGGTTGATCGAGCAGTTGACGGCATCCGGGCAAATTGAAGCGACCATCCAGGAGTATCTGGACTTGGGCGACGTCTATTATCGCCTGGCGGAATTGGACAAGGCACGCGATTCCTACGAGAAGGCGCTCAAAGTCGCCCAGCAATCAAACCTGATTAGATGGACGGCTGAAATTTTGCACCATCTGGCGGACATTGATTTGCAACGGCTGGATTGGCGACGCGCGTTACGGCAGTTCAAACAAATTCAGGCTATCAACCCCGAAGACATCAAAGCAGTTATGAATATCGTTGACCTGAACTTCCGCATGGTGCAGGAAACCGAAGCCCTCGCCGCGCTGGGGGATTTTGTTGACTACATGAACCGCCGCCGGAAGCAGGAGGAAGTCATCCTAATGTTGGAAGACCTGATGCAACTAGACCCCGACCGGTTGGCAATACGCCGTACCCTGGCCGGGCAGTATCACCTGGCGGGTCGAGATGAGGAGGCTATCACCCATTGGGATGAGGTGGGAAACCGGCTTTTGGAAGAAGGGGATCGAGACGGGGCGTTACAAGCGATTCGGGCTATCATTGATCTGAACCCGCCAAACCTTGCCGATTACCAGCAGCTTTTGCACGAATTAGAAGGACGCTAATCGGAATATAAACGAAAACCGGGACGAACCAGTCCCGGGGTTTTTTCGGCATTTCCTGCTCTAGGATGAACATACTATGGGGTTATCCGAAAAGACGTACGTGTGGTTTCCAGGAAAGACACATTCGTCGCGATCACTTTGATGTCTACCACCCCGACACCATCCTGCCCAGAGGCGTAAGGAATCTCCCCGCTTGTGTAACCGAACTCGTTCGTCTGTGGGAGAGTGACTGAGTTTGTTGTCCCCGCCGGGTAGGTGATTTGCAGGATCACGTTCATTTCCTGTACCGGGTTGAGGTTTTGATCTTGGACAATCACGTAAATGGACTGGGTTTCGTCAGGCGCGACGGCAGCACGTGTTGGAAAAGCAAACACCCGCAAAGAGACAATTTCCTGCGCAAAGTTCCCCTCGACCGGCAGCAACCATGCCGGATCTTCTCTCATTTGCTCAAAATATTGCCTGCCCAAAAAGGTGAGTTGCACTTCCTGACTTAAATCTACTCCAATGCCATCCGGGTGCCATTCCAGGCGTGCATTTTGAAAATATTGTATATACCGGCCCTCTCGTTCTTCTACGTCAGAGATAGGAAGGCCAAATTGCGCCACACTACCATGCCTATCGAAAAACGTTAAAAAGGAATAACACACATCCAAACCATTTTCAAACGTGCGGCAGATAGCAGGATTTTTCTTTAGATCGAAAGGGGGAACCGGTTGGTACATCCGCTCGCCGAGAGGGGTTAATTGCACCCTTTGTCCCTCCGGGGCTTCGGGATGCCATTCAAACCGGGCACGCTGGAAATATTGCACCACAAGCCCATCTTTGCTCGTCATCCGTTCGGTAATGGGGTAGCCGTACAGAAGCAGAGGGTTGGAGACCTGTTGGTAAAACGCCAAAAACTCCCCTTCAACGGTGTGCCCTGTCTCCGGGAAATGGCGGGTATCGCCGTTTTGCGTGACGGCAATTTGATAAGTCAATGTCCCTAAAACCACAAGGAAAACTGTAAAAAAACCGAATTTGAACAGGGAGCGTAATGTTTTCATAACGGAGGATAAGCATGTGCCAGTGCTGTTCGCTCAATTATAACAAAGTTGGCTCATCTGTATTACTTGCAAACATTTCAGTATCATGTCCTATCTTGTCCATTCTTCCTCCTCCGATCTTGCACGCCGCTATGCCTAAACAGCCGTCAAAAGGCTCTATGGGATTTGCCGTGGTT
>DATDOR010000044.1:0-10988 GCA_035293165.1 Anaerolineales bacterium
AATCGCGGTCGAAGCTAACCCGGCTCGTCGTTGTGCTTGCTATCCTGATTCCCATCACGTTCGCATTGGATGTGGGACGACCCTACGATTACGATTTCATCCCTAAGCCTGGCGATGTACGGGACGCACTGGCGACCCTGCGCGAGGCGATTCAATCGGCCACGGCTAGCGGCGGCGAGGTGTTGTTTATCTCTGAACGTCATTTGCTGACATTTGGCAGCATAGACACCCCACTCGTGGACGATTACGAAAAGATTTTCTTGATGGAAATGGCGATGGCAGACAATCCAAGTTATCTAGGGCAATTTGAGGAAGATTTACGCACGCATCGTTTCGCACTGATAGTTACCGTGCCTGTGCAAGACAATATCCAGGATCGGGAGGATGAATTCGGGGAGGAAAATAATGCCTGGGTAGAACACGTCAACATTCCATTGATGTGTTATTACCAGGAGAAAGAGCATTTGAAGGACGTGCGCGTGGAGATTTTGGAGCCGAGGAAAGGGGTGGAGTGTCCAGATTTTGAGGATCAGTAACCATTCTAGGATTTTTTGGATTTCTCCAACCGCTCCGAGAAAACCCTTAGTTTTCCCCATTCCTTCCGCATAATATAGACCATTCCCAGGTTCATCAGCCAGATTTCTTCGCAGTCGGGATCAATCGACAAGATTTCCAATATCTCGACTGTTTCATCATCCGTGCGCTGGGCCAGAATGTATTCGCGTGCGCGCCTTTTCAGCACCTTGATCTCTTGCTCATGGCGTTTGCGGTTTTGGGTCGCTTCCTCTACAAGCTGTTCCCGTTCGCTCATCAACTTACGCACCTTGTAAATCACATGCTCTAACTCCCCTACGGTAAAAGGCTTGATCAGATATTCGCGTGCGCCAGACGCCATTGCATCGTATAGCGTCTGGCTGTCTTGTTCGGTAGAGATAACGACACAGATCAATCCGGGGTCGTATGCCAACATCTTTCGAATGGCTTCGATCCCGTTCATGACCGGCATATTAACATCCAACAGTGCAATGTTAGGCTGGTAGAGTTGAGCCAGTTCAACAGCTTGCTGCCCGTTTTTGGCTACTGCTACAACCTCTAAACGCTCGTCCAACGACAACATAATCCGTAACGTCCGGCGTGTTTCCGCCGCATCATCCGCAATCAGGATTCGTAAATTTTGCTGGGAAGGTTCCGAATGGACGACATGAGGTTCCGGAGCTGGGGTTGTTGGTGCGTGTGCCACTGGAGCATGAGTGTCATGAATCATTATGCCCATGACCATTATGGTGGGCAGCGGCTGTATGGAGATCAGCCCGCCCGGCCTGGGCATTCATCGCCAGCCATGCAATACCAATGATCAATAGAACGATGACAATGACGCCAAACGGAGACAACCCAAAATTAAATGGCATCGCTTCGGCAGGTGGGTGTTCCTCTTGTAACAACCAGCCAGCCAAAATAGAAAAATAAATGAGCCTATGAATCATAAGGTTACTCCTTAAAAATTAGGTTTGAACGGTAACTTCCTGCCTGACATCCGCCCCCCAGTTGATTCCTTCCCGCGCCAGGTAATAAGCCCCCAACACGGTAATGGGCACCCATAAAGCGACATGCAGGACAAGCGTATATCCGGCTGCGATTGCTGCATCCACGCCTGCAGCCTTCAAGACCGCAATCCCTGGCGCATCAAACGTCCCCACATATCCTGGCGCAGAGGGAATCGTCGTCGCCAGGTTGACGATCCCGTTCATCAGCATCAGCGTGAAAAAATCCACCTGGAACGGGAACGCGTGCATCACAAACCAGTATTTACCCGTCTCGAACAACCAGATCACAACCGAGGTCACAAACACCATCAACGCATTCCACGGCGAACGTAAGGAGGCCAATCCATCCAGGAACTTGCCTGCAATACCCAATAACTGTTCGTGAAAACGGCGCGGGGTCAAATGTGTGATCGCCCATATGCCAACCTTCGCCGCGGGTTGCGGAAACATTGCGGCCAGGAGAAAAACAGCTAAAGCAAGCATGAAAACCACCGTCCCAATCACCGCCACCTGTTGGATGTTGCCGACAAACCCCGAATCGCTGGTTAATTCAGCCAGCCGGGGCAAATTCAGAAACACAAACGCAAGCATCACCACCCCGTCAAAGATACGCTCGACGATGATCGTTGCCAACGACGCGGAAACCGGTACGCTTTCGCGCCGTTTCAACACCACCGCTCGCAGCACCTCCCCCGCCCGGGCCGGGTAAATGTTGTTCCCCATATACCCAATTGCAACAATAGGGAACATGGTCTGGGTGGGTACAGGTTTGACCGGGCGCAGCAGATAATGCCAACGCCACGCCCTCGCCCACACCCCCAAAAAATACACAGCAATCCCAGGAACCAGCCACCAATAATTGGCCTCCCGCATTGCTTGCCAGAAATCTTCCAGATTCAAACCCCGCAAGGCCAGCCACAGGAAGAGGGCGCTGATTAACACACCAAGCCAGAATTTCCAGTTTTTCATCGGGCGGGATTGTACCACTCTATGCCATTGGGTGGACGAACGGCGTTCCTTTTTGTGAGACAATCTCGATTTGATTGGGTCGAATAGGAACGCCGTTCGTAAGCATGGGTATAATGCTTTTATGCTTTTCCAGCGCCGGAACAATCTCCGTTGGTTGTGGGTGTTGATCCCGATCCTGATCCTCATCCTGATTGGGAGCGGAATTGCCTTTACGCGGGGGCAGCCGGTGATCACGAATATATTTCCTCCCCCGAACATGGTCGCTGTTCCTGGTCTGGCCCCGATACAGATTTCGTTCTCTCGCGCGATGAACCCAGAAGCGGTTGAACAAGCCCTCACCATCGAGCCGGATCAACCCGGTGAATTCGTTTGGGAAGAGAACACGCTGGCTTTCACCCCCACCGATCCCTGGCCGGGCGGGGCGGTAATTTCGGTGGCATTGGGGACAGGCGCGCGGACTTCGCTGGGCATTCCACTGGCGGAGGAGCAGGTGTGGTCGTTCACGGTCGCTCGGACCATGCTGGCGTATCTCTGGCCCGCCAACGGTCCTGCCAATTTATATATGCTAGACCCGGTAGGCGGAGCTGTCGTGCAGTTGACGGAAATGGGCGGATTGCTGGAGTTTGCGGTAAGTACGAATGGACTTCTCGTATATTTCAGTGCATACAATGAAACTGGGGGAAGTAGCTTGTGGCAGCTGGACATGCTCACAAGGGAAAGCGACTTGGTGCTGGATTGCGGCTCGGATTTGTGTTCACTGCCACAACCCTCACCAGACGGGCAATGGTTGGTATACGAGAACACAACACTGGGCGAGGTTTGGCTTTTGTCATTGGAGAACGCCGAACCATCCCGGCTTGGGGCGGGAACACGCCCGGTATGGTCTTCTGATGGAAATCTGGTGTTCTATGATCGGGCTGGTATGGCGTTTCGCATAGTGGATCCTGCAGGGACGATTTTGGCCTCCTTTGCGAATCAGTTAGGAGAGCCAGGCGCATGGTCCCCTGACGGGAATTTTTTCGCCGCGCCAGAAAGCGACGCCGGAGCAGATTCCAGCCGGTTGTTGGCTTTTTTGCCCATCAATGGGATTGTCAATGATTTATCAGGGGATGGATTGGTGGAAGATACCTCTCCAGCTTATTCTCCAAATGGTCAGTGGCTGGCATTCGCGCGTAAGTATCTGGATATTGAACGATGGACACCAGGACGTCAATTGTGGGTCATGGAATCAGATGGGGAAAACGCATATCCTCTGACAAATGACGAATTTTATACCCATACGTCCTTTGCCTGGAGTCCCAACAACCAACAAATTGCCTTTGTTCGAGCACATCGAACATCACCTGGTGCCCCACCTGAAATATGGGTGGTGAATGTGGATGGGAGCGATCCGGTTCAGTTGGTTATTGGAGGGTATAGCCCGCAGTGGATTCCGTGAACTTTCGGTGAATACGCACAACAAAAAACGCAAATATCATTGCCCCTATCATTCGTCCGGCAAAACTCAAGAAAAAGATCAGCTTGAAACTCACTGCGTCAGCCAGATACCCGCCCAGGACCGGCCCCAAAACGGCGCTGGAAAACACGGCGGTTTGGAACAGGGCGACCGCGCGGGAACGTTGATCGTTAGGGGTCAGGATCAACAGCAGGTTGAAGTTCGCGAGGTTGTATCCTGCCCACCAAAATCCGCCGAATGTATTGATAATCCCTACGTGCCAGGGTTGCGTGATGAACATCCAGGCAAAAGGCAATAACGGAATCAAAAACCCTGTCAGCATTTGTACCCAGAAAGCATCTTTCTTATCCAGCATGTGGCCCCAAAAGTGCTGCCCCACCAACGCGGTGAGACTGCTCACACTCGCCAATAGCCCCACTGTCGTCGTCGTTGCCCCCAACGCTTCTACTAAATAAATATTAAAAAACGGGGCCGCCACCTGCAAAGCCATGTTCCAAACAAACGCGCCAACGACCATCCAAATAAAGGTAGGCCGCTGACGGAGCGCGCGCCGCAAATCCCCCCGTTGATGCGGGCGAGCTTCCACTTCGGTCATGGGAGGTTCGCTGATTCGCTGAAAGCTGAGCGTGCTTATCAATCCAAAAGTAAATGCCAGGAAAAAGATCAATTGGTAGCCAAGGGTGGAAGAATTCATCCAGGTATTCCCCAGGCTGATGATTCGCCCTGCCAGGGGTGCGACCACCAGCGCAGCGATTCCCATAGCCATGTTCCGGCTGCTGAAATACCGTCCCCGCATCGTGTTGGGAACGAGATCGGCAACCATTGAAGTCCATGCCGGATTTGCCAAGTTCCCAGAAAAGGCACGCAATCCATTAAGTAGAATGATAAACCCAATCGCGATAACCGGCTGGCCGATAAAAAAGGGGAATAGAGCCATCATCAGCAAAATGATCCGGCTGAATCCCCCCCCACTCCAAACCACCACGGATTTTCGCTTCCCCAACCGCTCCACAAGCCGCGCCCCCGGAAACAACGAAAGCGCCCCTAACAGGTTGCCCGCCGCCGTCACCAGCCCTATCTGGCCTTTACTCGCTCCATACGCCAGCGCAAACAGGGTTACAAACCCTAGATAAAAATTCTCACTGATTGCCGCGAACAGCCCATCCAGCCAGAAATAACGGAGACCGCGAATTTTTTCGAGGGTTTGCGGTTCATCGGCCTGGACGGCGATGCGGCGATCCAAAGGGCGCACAATGGCAGACCAATTCCACCGTTGGGGGCGCAGTTGGTCTACCCGTGCATTGACGCGGCGTTGGATCAGAGTTGTCCGCCAACGAGGGGTGGGGCGCTTTTTTTCTGTTTCCATGCAGCCTATTCTAGCATTTGTAGAAAGACTTCCACTATTTTGGGGTCGAAGTGTTTTCCCGCTTGATCACGAATGTATTCGCACACCCTCTCTTCCAGCCAGGCTTCGCGATAGGGGCGGTCAGAGCGCAGCGCATCCCACACGTCAACGACTGCGAATATGCGCGCGGCCAGGGGGATTTGTTCGCCTTTCAGCCCGCGTGGGTAGCCGGTTCCGTCCCATTTTTCGTGATGGCAGTAGGGGATGTCCAGGGCAGGGCGCAGATATTCAATTTGGGAGAGCATTTCATAGGCGTATTCCGGGTGGTGGCGCATGATTTCCCATTCCTCATCTATCAACGGCCCGGATTTAAGCAAAATTTGATCGGGAATGCCCATTTTGCCGATGTCATGCAACAACGCGCCCCGGCGAATGTGAACCATTTCAGCCTCACTGATGCCCATGACCTCTGCCAGTTTTAAGGTCATTTCAGTCACACGTTGAGAATGGCCCTCAGTCTCCCTATCACGGAGGTCTAGTACACGCGACCAGCTTTCAATGGTGGCTTGATAAGCCTGGCTAAGTTCTAAATTTGAGCGTTGCAAACCGTCAAACAATTCGGCGTTGTCTATGGCGATAGCCGCCTGCCCCCCCAGCGTTTCGAGGAAATCCCGCCATTTCGCGGTGGGTTGGAAGGGTTTGCGGTGAAAAACTTCCAGTACACCTATGACCTGCTCTTTTGCGATGAGAGGTATTGCGTGATACGCCTGAATGTTCTCAGCTATTGCAAAGTTTGGGTCTGCGAAGGAATGTTCTAATTGGGAAAGGTTGGGGATACTGATCGGGCGTCGTTCGCGAGCGACCTGTCCAGCGAAAGCATCGCCCAAATTTAGGCGGACTTGTAAGACTCCCATCGAATAAAATCCTCGCCCTGCAGTATATTCCACTGCCTGGTTGTTTGGGTTGAATCGCAGGATCGCGACAGCATCCGCGGCCAGGTGAACGATTGCCTGATTGATCAGTACGTTCAGTGTAATCTTGAGATCAAAGCTAGAGGTAATGGCCTTGTCAATGATGTGCAGGGAAGCCAGGAGGCGCAGGTTGCCTTCGGTCTCCTCGTGCAGTCGGGTGCGGTGGATGGCATTGCCGGTAATTTCAGCGAGGGTAGTGAGCAGACGGATTTCCTCATCCTTCAGTTCGCGTGGATGTTGGACGGCGACGAACATCACCCCCACGATTTCCTGGGCGGTGTGAATGGGCAGCGCGACTCCACCCCAACCGGGGGGGGTTTGCAGGCGATCCAAGGCGCGTGGGCGCGGATCTGTAGCAAACTCCCGCACGCGGTAGACCTTCCCACTGGCGTAGACGTATCCCGCTATCCCTTCGCCGGGCTGCATGGATGAAGGATCAATCCCGGTAAACCAGCCATGACCGACGACCGGGTATAAGCCGCCTCTCGCAGGGTTATAAAGAACGATGCTGCCTGCGCCGGCGTCGAGCACGGTCAGCGTTTCGTCCAGCAGGAGAGGAAGCATTTCGTCCAGGGTGTGGGCAGAACGTAAGGCCGTTGATACACGGGAAACCGCTTCCAGTTCAGTCAAGCGGCGGTGGATTTGTTCCTCCGCCTGTTTACGCTCAGTGATGTCCCGAATGATGCCACTAAAGAACTGGCCATGTTCGGTAGTCCAGGTACTCAACGAGATGGACACAGGAAACTCGCTTCCGTCCTTTCGCAAACCCTCCAGTTCTGCGGTTTGGCCGATTACGCGCCGCTCCCCCCCGGCCAGGACGCGTGCCAGACTTGCGCGGTGCGCTTCGTGGAAGCGTTCTGGCATCAGAATAGTAATGGGCAAGCCAATTGCTTCATCCGCTCGATAACCAAACATGGTTAGGGCGCCCAGGTTCCAACCGGTAATATACCCGGAAGCGTCAGCTTGAATGATAGCCTCGGAAGCCGACTCGACCAGTGAATGGAAACGTTCTTTACTTTCGCGCAATGCTTCGTCTGCTCGCTTGCGCTCGGTGATGTTTTGTAATGTCCCTATCAAGATAAAACTGCCGTCGGGTTGGGACTGGCGATGAACCAGACCGTGCACATATTTGACCAGCCCGCGCGCCGGGTGCGTGCGAAATTCTACGCTTAAAGTTTCATCTGTCTGAAGGGCTTCGGCGTTGGTATTCAAAACCTTTTTAACGTCCTCTGGATGGATCAGGGCTAAAAGCTCGTCAAGCGCGGGCGAACCGGCCTGCGGATCAAGTCCGTAAATGCGGTACATCTCCGGCGACCAGTACCCGCGCCCGATTTGTGGATCGAGTACCCAGTTGCCGAGGTGGGCTGTCGCCTGGGCGGTGAGCAGGTTGGCTTCGCTCTCGCGCAGGGCCTCCTCCGCGCGCGTGCGCTCGACCAATTCCTGCTGGCTCAGGGTGTACAAACGGGCATTTTCCAGCGCGATCGTGGCTAATTGGGCAAAACGGAGCAGCAGTTCGACCGCGTCATCGCTAAATGTTTGTTCGGGATCCAGGTGCGCTAATCCCAAAACCCCGGTGACATGCTCGCCGGAGATGAGTGGCACACCTACCACGGCGTGGAAAGGGGTTTTTTGGAACTGGCTGGAATGCCCCTCCCACGTCTGGTAATCGGGCAAGTTCAGCGGTTGGGCAGTCTGCCAGACTTTCCCCACCAGGCCTTCCTTCGGGGCCAGTTGGCTTCCAATGTGCGGTGTAAAGGCTCCTATCCCCAAAATCAAGTCGAGGGTGGTTTGATCTTGGCTGACCAGATAAATATATCCATGGGAAGTGTCGGTCAGATATGCAGACTGGGCGAGGATGCCTTGAAGCACTTCTGAGAGTTCCAATTTGCCCATCAACGCCAGAGTCGCTTCTTGTAAAGCAGCGAGGATACGGTTGCGTTGCTGAAGGCCGCCGTAAAGCCGTGCCCGGCCAATCGCGATTCCAACTTGCTCGCTCAGAATAAACATCAAGTGCAAATCTGCTTCGGTCAGTTGGACATTCTCCGTGCTTTCCACATTCATAATCCCAACTACATTTCCCTCATCCTTAAGCGGAACACATATCTCCGAGACGATCCCTTCGATCGCGCCCAGAAAAGCGGGATCGGTACGGATGTCTTTTAGGAGAACGGGTTCGCCTGTTTGGACGACACGCCCGCTAACACCCTCTGTAATCGGGATTCTAGAGATCACATGGTCGTACCCCACCTGGTGCTGCAAGATGAGGGTTTCCCCCTCCAACAGGTAGAGGCTGACCTGGGTATAGCCAAAGGTTTCCGCAATCGACTCGACTACCGTGCGGAGCAGCACAGGTAATTCCAATTCCTGTACCATCGCTGTCCGCACTTTGTCCAACAAGGCCAGTTCCTGCGCCTGACGCTGTGCGGTCTCATAGAGCTCTCGATACTGCTGCTCACTCGCTCGCAGCGCTTTTTCCGCCTGTTTTCTGTCAGTAATATCTCGCACAATGGCCACCATTACCTTTCCATTCCCATCGTCCAACATCCGTGCACTGACCTCAACAGGGAACATCGTCCCATCTTTTCGCTGGTAAGTGGTCTCGAAAATCACCCCCCCTTCGCTCTGCACGAGTTCCACTCTTTCGCGCCAGACATCCGGATCGGGTATATGATGGGCGATTTGGATGACACCCAGCTGGCTCAGTTCCTCGCCGCTGTAACCGAGATATGCGAGTGCGTTCTTATTGAAATCAATGTACCGGCTCGTCTCCGGATCAATGATGAAAATCGCATCATTCGATTCGTCCATGACTTCTCGAAATTGCTTAAGGGCGTCTTCTATCCGTTTGCGCTCGACGGCCAGAGCAATCTGTCCGGCAACGGATGTCAAAAACTCCACATCGCGTTCCGTATAACAATCCGGTTCTTCATAGTGCTGCACCACTATGACGCCGATGGTTTCTCCGGGTGTTTTTAGTGGCACGCCCAACCAGGAGGGGGAGTTGGTTCCGACGAGTTCTACCTCGCCCTGGGCAACTAACATGTCAAACTGTTCTTGTGACAGCAGGAGCGGCTTTCCTGTGCGGAAGACGTATGCGCTAATGCTTCTTCCCAACTCAAACGGCCCGGCAGGCTGGTCATATTGATCCACCGAGTAAATTTCTTCAAACAAACCTGTAGTCTTGTCATACAACGAAACGAAGAAGTTCTCGGCGTAAATAACACCGGCGGTAGACCGATGAACAAGCCCCAAAAATTCCCTTAAATCGGCAGAAGCAATCGCCCCGTGCATAATCTGCAGGAGGATCTGGCGTTCTGCCTCGGCCTGTTTTTGTTCCGTGATATTGACCAGTATCCCCTGTGAACTTTCAAACCGGCCGGCCTCGTCCCGCACAATTACCGCTCTGTCGCGCACCCAGATCACCCGCCCATCCCGTGCCATCAGCCGGTACTCCATGTCGAATGGCTCACCCGTTGTAATATGGCGGGCGTTTGCTTCCACAGCGCGCTCGCGATCTTCGGGGTGAAGGAGCTTCACCCACAGTTCGGGGTCGGCCAGCCATTCTTCGGACGCATAACCGAGCATTGTCTCCACCCGTGGGCTGATGAAACGCGTGGAGGCCACTTCATCCAAAGCATCCTGATAAACGACTTCAGGCAGGTGCTCAACCAAAGCGCGGTACTTCGCTTCCGCCTGCTGGAGCGCCAGTTCGGCCTGTTTCCTTTCCGTAATGTCAATGAGAAACCCCAGAGAGATGAAATTCGTATCCTCATCATTGCGCGTGATGACCCCTTCATCGCGCACCCAGATCTCCCTCCCATCACGGGTGAACATCCGGTATTCGTAAGCGAGTGGTCCCCCAGCAGCTTGAACGTTTTCCTCTATCTCTTTTGCATACGCACGGTCGTCGGGATGGAGCTGCCTGAACCACAAGTCCGAGTCGGTTACCCACGCTTCAGAGGGAAACCCCGTTAGCGCTTCAATCTGCGGACTGGCGTAAAACCAACGACCTGCTGGCCCCAGTTCTGCGCTGTAAATGGCCCCTGGCGTTTGCTCTACCAACTCGCGGTACCGGGCTTCCGCCTCACGAAGCGCCTTCTCCACCTCCCAGCGTTGAGTGACATCTACAATCGAAATCATGACAAAATCCCCATCCGCAGTGTTCAGGGGATTTAAGCCAATCTCAGCGGGGAATTCCGTTCCATCTTTGCGCCGCGCGTACAACTCGCGCCCAACCATCGGGCGCGCCTCCAGGTATTCCAGGAATTTTTCCACGTGGCGCGCGTGTACGGGCCGGAAACGCTCAGGGATCAATTCCTGCAAAGGGAGATTGGATAACTCCTCCTCTGTATATCCAAACATGCGTTCAATCTGCGCGTTGGTTAAGACAATCTTGCCCTCCTCATTCACCATCATTATCCCCGCTGGGGCTGCTTCCACCGCATCTCGAAACCGCCTGTCCGCTGCCAGTTGCTTCGTATCCATCCATTGCTGGCCTGCCAGGGCATGTTTCAACTGTCTCACCTCGTGCAGATACCCTGCCAGTACCCCGGCCAGCACCACCAGTCCCATTTCGAGAATGCCTGGTACGCGGAAAATTACCCTCCAGTCCGCTTCCTCCCTGACAAGCATTATTAGAAAGACGTTCAAAGGAAAACTGAGCAGGCCCGCGCCCAGCCCGGCGCGCCACCCCCACAACCACC
>DATDOR010000045.1:0-12379 GCA_035293165.1 Anaerolineales bacterium
GTGGTCGAGCCGGTCTTGTCCGCCCCAATCTTTCACGACCCGGTTCATGTATTCGAACCCGTAGCCGGTACTGCCGCGCACGTTCGGGACGAAGACGGCGAACCCGTTGAGGGTGAGTTGCTGAATGAGCGGCATCGAAAACCACGAAAAGTCTGGGTGTTCCTGCGCCGTCGGCCCACCGTGAACGTAATAGACAACCGGGCGCGGCCCTTTGTAGCCGAGCGATTCATGGGGCAGGTAGAGCCGGGCGGAAACACGCAACCCGTCGAAGGAGGTGAAGGCGTAATCTTCGCCAGAGGACAATACGCCGTCAGGGATGCCAAGGACGCGCTCGCGAGTGTGCTGCTTGATGCAATCGCGGTTCTCCCCTTCGAGGGTGTAAATCTGCGGGGGCGTGGTGGCGGTAGTGAAGGAGAGAACGTACCGGTCGGTAGTTTTGTCGTAGTCGAAACCTTTCAACACTCCATTGGAGAGTTCTCCCTGCCCGACGAGGGCACGGTCCAGATGAAGGGTGAGCGTATCGAGGTGGAAGGTGGCCTCGTACAACCAGGTGCAACCGTCAATGTTGTAGGTGATGAGGTAATGGTCGCCTTCCTGGTGCTGGAAGAGTTCGAGAACACCCGCGCCGGTGTGAACCTGTCCGGTAATAGTGACGGGTTTAGGTTGGGGGTTATCTAACTCCATGTACGCGACGCCATAGGTATCGCTGAAAATCGAATTAAAAAAGAGCAAGGCCTTGTCGTTGTTGACAAAGTGGCACTCGCCGATGCTGTTCGGGGGGACTTGCTGGCCGGGTTCGCGGTCGGACATGGGCACGCCGTAAATGAGTTTTTTCTCGCCCGCACCCTGTGCGCCGTCGCCATCTTTCAGGAAAATAACAATGTCGCCCGCGCCGTAGCCGTCGCCAACGATGGTTTTGGTATAGTCGGCGTTGGAGCCAATCGGGAAACCGCCGTACATGCTTTCGTCCAGTTTGACGATCTCGCCGGTCTCCAGGTTGGCGCGGTAGCCCCGGTTCATCGGCTCTTTGAGGGAGGAGGCCCAAAACCAGACGGTGTTGGTGTCCGCTTCGGCGTGGATCAAGTTGACTTGATGATCCTTGAAGGTGTCGGCGAACACAGGTTCGGGATAGCCGCCACTCATCGGGACGAGCATGGGTTGGTACGCCTCGTTGCCGTTGTCGTCAATCATCACCAACACTTTGTCGAGTTTGGGGAAAACTTTGAAGGACATACTTTCGTGCATGAGCGTGGGGTTTTGCAAAGCGATCTGCGGGGGGAGCAGGGGTTCGGGTACACTGCCGCCGTAGTCCATCGCGTACAGGCTCATGTGCCCGCTCAGGTTGCTGATGAAGAAGATGCGGTCACTATGCCCTTGCATAGCGTCGTTGCCAACGATCTGGGGGACGAGAAACAGCCGGGCGGCGAGAAGGGATTCGATTCGATACATTTTTTAGATCTCCTTGTGGAACGATTTTCAATATATGATATTCGACCTTCGATTTCGAAACGAAAATCGAAGGTCGAAAACCAATGATTAAGCTGGCTCTATGACAACCGATTTTGGAGCGGGCATTTCCACGCCGCGGAACATGAGGCCGGCGACCAGCCCTGCGGACGCAACCACGATACCGCTAATGATGAACACCGTCCGCACGCCGAGCGCATCCGCCAGTACACCAGCCGCGGCCATCGAGATCAGGTTCGCAGTGGTGATCAGGGCGTTGTTCGCTGCACCCGTCCGGCCGCGCACCTCATCGGGGACGGCGGTCTGGGCAATCGTCTGGGCGGAGGCTTGCAAGGGAGTAATAAACCAGCCGACGATAAATAGAACCAGGATCAACTGCCATGCTGCCGTAATCCCGGACATCACCCCAACACACAAGCCAACTCCCACGAACGCGACGGTCAAGATGTGGGTCGGCTTGAATTTAGCGGCCAGCACGGCAACCAGCGCCCCGCTCAAAATCATTGCCGAGGTCTGAGCGAATTCCACGCCAGCGAACCAGGTTTCGGGAATTTGCAAATCGTTGACAATCAGCGGGACGAGCAGGACGTTGACCGCACCCAGTCCCAACATGGTGACGGCAGCGGCGAGGATGGTCCCCGCGAGGATGCGATTCCCGAACGTGATCCGAAGTCCTCCTCCCAACTCCCCGAAAATCGCCCGGGGGGAAGTGCTCGCCCCACGCGGGGCGGGCTGCCCCCGGAACGCGATCGCGGAGACGAGCAGAAGGGCCGCGAAGAAGGTCAGGGCATCAATCACGAAAACGGGCCAGTAAATATCCATTAATCCGACCAGCGCGCCTGCTGCTGCTGTGCCCAATAGGCCAAAGATGATCTGTGTCATCTGGGTGAGCGAGTTGGCGGCGAGCAATCCCTCCTTGGCGACGATGTTCGGAATGAGCGCACTGCGAGCGGGGTTGAAGAGCGTGCCGATGCTGGCTTGCACAAACCCGATGACGTAGAGCAGCCAGATTTTTTCAGGCGCATTCACTAGCGCAAAGCCCAAAACCAGCACGCCCCGGATCAGGTCTGAGACGATCATCAGGCGTTTGCGATCCCAGCGATCCACGTAGACGCCCGCGATGAGGCCGAACGTGAGCGTGGGCAGGGCCAGAACAATTGCCATCGTGGCGAGCGCGGCAGTGGAGCCGGTCAGGTGGTTGACGAGCAGGAGCAGGGCCAGGTTGGTCATGCTGTCGCCAAAGTTGGAAATGCTTTGCCCGAGCCAGAGCAGGCGAAAGTCGCGGTTTTGGAACAGGTCACGAGGGGTAATTTTTGCGGCGGCTTGCTCACTCATTGGAAGGCTCCTCGATTTGGACATTTGTCACGGGAAGTTTGTCTCCCAGAACTGGATTGAAAACAATAGTCAGGCCATAAATATTGCTATCCTCACCCTCCGGCGGGGATATCTGGCGGAATTCATCCATCAAGGCCAGCAACCGTTCATTGAAGGCTTTCGCCTGAACCGGGGAAAGGCGCGCATTTTCGCGGCTGATCTGCCCCCGCTTGCCGGAGAATTTCGCCTCCATTACATCATCCTCCATAATGGCACGCACCAGCCGCAGCATGTCTGCGCGCACGGCATCCAGCGTGCTGTCCAATAAAGACATGACCGCTTCGGCTTTTTCGTCTTTGCCGACTCCAGTCGAGAGCAATTCTCGATCAATGGTAATGCTGTAGGCGGTGATCTGGTAGTGTTTTTCGATGATGCCAGAGACAATTTGCGTGTCGGCGACTTTGATCAGGCCGTGCTTTTCGAGGAGGTTGATGTGATAGTACAGTTTGGAAGCAGGGGTGTCCACGTCCTCGGCCAGTTGTTTGACTGTGCGAAGTTCGCCCAATTGGTTAGCGAGGCCGATGCTGTCCATGATCCGCATCCGCAGCGGATCGCTAACTACTTTGAGGGTTTCCAGATCAGCAATGGTAAAGATGGGATCGATTTGAGTGATCTTTGACATTTGACGTATTTTTATCGCTAAAATTATTTTTAATGATAAAAACGATTTTAGCGATAAAAAGAATTAATGTCAAGAGGGAATTGTTTCGCGCTGTTTTAGGAAGATTTGTGTTATCTTATTCAACAAAAATCGCCCTGCCCCAAGGAGTCCCCTATGTCCACCAACCCCTCCCTCGAAACCGATCAGAAAATGGTCGGCGACACGTACACCTCCCCTGAAATCTGGGAAAACCTCCGCATCCTGACCGACGAGTTTGGCTCCCGATTTGGCGGGACCGCAGGCGAAAGCCAGGCTGCGGATTTTCTGCGAAGGAAGATGATCGCCTACGGGCTGAAGAACGTGACTGCCGAACCCATCGAGTACCTTGGTTGGCGAAGGGAAAAGGCAACCCTGGAAATCCTCTCTCCGATTCAAAAAACCATCCCCTGCATCAGCCTCCCCCACTCTCCCGCGGGAACGGTGGAAGCGACTCTGATTGACCTGGGTGACGCGGCCCCTGTCTCGTTCGACCAGCGCGCGGAGGAAATTCGGGACAAGATCGTGATGGTAAATAGTGTTGTCTCCCCGCCGGGGACCCGCCGCTGGATTCACCGCAATGAAAAGCTGGGGCGCGTCATCCTCGCGGGTGGGGTGGGCTTCATCTTCGTCAACCACTATCCGGGATATGGGCCGCCGACCGGGGGCATTGGGTATCGCGGGCGCAATTCGCTCATCCCCGGCATCGGCCTGTCCCACGAAGATGGCGCGTTTCTCTCCCGCGTGGCGGAGCGCAGCGAAGTCCAATTGCGCCTGACGACCACCGATCTAAGCGAACCGATGACCTCCTGGAATGTGCTCGGTGAACTACCGGGGAAAACGAACGATGTCATCATGCTCGGCTGTCATTATGACGGGCATGACATCTCGCAAGGGGCGGAAGACCCCGCGTCGGGGACGGTCGGGGTGTTGGAAGCGGCGCGGGTGCTGGCGGAATACGCGGGGGAGTTGGCTTGCACGGTACGGTTTGTTTTTTGGGGCATCGAAGAGATTGGCTTGCTTGGTTCCAACGAATACGTTAAAGCCCACGAACATGAACTCGACCGGATCCGGTTTTATTTCAATATGGACTCTGCAGGCGCGGTAAAAACCAAAGGCGTAGTGTTGAACGAGTGGCCGGAACTAGAATCGCTGTTCAAGCAGTGGAGCGGGGAAATGGCCCACCCGTTTTTGGTTGGGCAGTCCATCAACGCGCACTCTGATCACTTTCCGTTTTTGATGGCAGGCGTCCCCACCGCCGGGATGGAATCGGTGAAGAAGGACCTGTCCGGGCGAGGACACGGGCACACCGCCTACGACACCCTCGACAAGGTGGACATCACCAGCCTGCGCGAGGCCGCTGCGCTTGCATCTCGTCTGACGCTCCGGCTGGCAAACGCCGAAGACTGGCCCGCCCAACGTCGCAATGCCGACGCGGTGAAGGTTTTGCTTACCGGGCCGCAATACGAAGAAGAAGCGAATTTCCGCGCGGCGATTGCGGCGCATTATGATGCACACGGGTAAACATGAGCATACGAATCGCTGACCCTTCATGCCCACCCCTGTCGCCGTCTTCCTCATCCTGTTTGCCGCTATCTTCACCCAGAGTGTAATTGGTTTTGGCTCGGCCCTGATTGCAATGGGGGTGCTATCAACCCTATTGGGTCTGAAAATTGCTGCCCCGCTCTTCGCCCTTGTCGGCGTTTTTCTGGAACTGATCCTTTTGGTTTATTACCGGCACGCATTTAATTTCGGCGCGGTTTGGCAATTGATCTTGGGGTCGTTTGCAGGTGTTCCAGCAGGCTTGATGGCGTTAAATCTTCTCCCCGAAAAAATGACTCTGATTATTCTCGGCCTGGTGCTCATCGGGTATGCAATCTATGCCTTGCTCAATTTCCATTTGCCAGAACTTCGCCATCCTGCATGGGCGTTCGCACTTGGTCTCATTTCGGGCGTATTGGGTGGCGCCTACAATACTGCCGGGCCTCCAGTCATCGTTTATGGTAACTGTCGCCGCTGGCCTCCCGTCGAATTCAAAGCCAATCTTCAGGGTTTTTTCCTGGTCGGCAGCCTTTCCGTTGCCGTGGGACATGCGATAAGCGGCAACTACACACCCATCGTCTGGCAGAACTTCTGGATTTCCATCCCAGCAGCCATGCTAGGTATCCTGGCCGGGACACGTCTTGACCGGTTCATCAACCCTGCCCGTTTCCGAAAAACTGTGCTTTGGAGTTTGATCCTCGTAGGGGTGAGTTTGATGATTTGATCTTAATGGGACTATAATCCAGATATCCCCTCATAGGAGAAAACAACATGCTTAGTGGACTTGATTACCTGCTCATCGCCCTCGCCGCTGTTGGTGCAGGGTTGATCAACGCGCTCGCGGGGGGCGGCACGCTCATCACTTTCCCGATGCTTACTTTTGTTGGCATTCCTGCTGTGGCTGCGAACGTCACCAACACGGTCGCGCTCTCCCCCGGTTATCTGGGGGCGACGTTCGCTCAACTGAAAGACTTGAAAGGTCAAGAACGGCGCGTCTGGCTGTTTGCCCCGGCATCGGTGGCAGGGGGAATCATCGGAGGTGTTTTGCTGCTGAATACGGGAGAGAAGTTGTTTCGTGATCTTGTTCCCTACCTGATCTTGCTGGCTTCTGCCCTGTTAGCGGTACAAGATCCAATCCGCGCCTGGGCGGTGCGCCGCATTGGAGATGCAGGCTCGACTCTCGCGAAAAGAGATCAATGGGCCGCCATCCCAATTGGGATGGCGGCGATCTACGGCGGGTATTTCGGCGCGGGGTTAAGTGTCATTGTCCTTGCCGTCCTCGGCCTTTTACTGGATGACTCGCTCACACGGCTCAATGCGCTGAAACAATCCATTTCGTTTAGCGTCAACATCGCCGCGGCGATCTTTTTTGTGTTTTCCGGGCAAGTCGTGTGGTCTGCCGCGCTCGTAATGGCGGTCGGCGCGCTCATGGGGGGGGTATTGGGCGGCAGGCTGGCAGGGCGGATCAAAGCCTCTACGTTGCGCTGGGTGGTTGTCGTGATTGGTGTCGTCGTAGCGGTTATTTACCTGGTCCGATGATCAGCATTTGTCCAAGGAACAGTACTCCATTTTGTAATATTACGGCGTTTAGCTTGAGCAGAAACACCGTACTTTTGCTTTAGCGAGGTATTTATGAAAGAATTCAAAGACAAGGTCGCCGTTATCACCGGTGCGGCCAGCGGCATTGGTTTTGGTATCGCCGAACGGTGCGCTCAGGAACAGATGAAAGTCGTCCTCTCCGGGATCAATCAGGACACACTCGACAAAGCTGAGCAAAAGATCAAGGCTACCGGCGCGACCATCCTGACCGTACGGGCCGATGTTTCCAAACGGGAAGACGTGGAAGCTCTCGCCCAGAAGACCTTCGACACATTCGGGTCCGTTCACTTGCTTGTCAACAACGCAGGCGTAGGTGCAGGCAGTACGGTTTGGGAAAGCACCTGGGCTGATTGGGAATGGGTGATGGGAGTCAACTTTTGGGGCGTGCTGCACGGCGTCAAGGTGTTCACCCCGCTCATGCTTGCCCAAGATACTGAAGCCCATATCGTCAACGTCGCTTCCATTGCAGGTCTGTTGCCCAACCATCTTTCGTCCCCCTACATGGTCTCCAAACATGCCGTCGTCGCCCTTTCTGAGCATCTCTACCACGGGCTAATCGAGCAAAAGGCCAAAATCGGCGTTTCCGTCCTATGTCCGGGTTTCGTCCAATCCCGCATTATGGATTATGAACGCAATCGTCCGTCTGAGTTGCGTAATGACGCAAGCGATCAGCAAATCACCCCGGAGCGAGAAACACACATCGAACAGTACCGGGAAGCCGTCGCTGCTGCCAGGTCTGCCAAAGAATTTGCCGGGCACGTCTTCCAGGCCATTCGAGAAAACCAACTTTATGTTCTTTCCCATCCCGAACTTAATGCGGCTGTGCGCCAACGGATGGAAAATATTCTGGAGGGGCGCAACCCCTAAAACTTCATCCTATGTCTCTCCTTTTCCAAAAGCACCAACAAACGTTCTATAATGAATTTGTATCTGCTCAAGCTAAAGCCTGCGAATTCCCGGAAAAGGAGCCAAATGATGACCACTCTCCCCAATTACAACGAATTCCAAGGACACCACTGGGAAACCGGAACCGTCCGCAATTTCTACGCCTATCGAGGCGTTAGAGCACCCCACACCAACGAACCCTATACTGAAGCGCTCCTCATGGGCATCAGCGGCGGCGCGGTGATGGGATATTTCACCTTCGCCTATGAGGGATACGACCCCCTGTGCCGCATCCTCACCCGCAACACTTTCGACCCGCTGGAAACGATGCTGACCCGCTTGGGCGTGGTGCAACACCTCCAGCACACCGCCAACCCCGACAAGGGCCGCGCCAATCTGCTCGACACTCTCGCGTCCGGCATCCCCGTCATCGTCTGGGCCGATCATTACACCCTTCCCTACAACGCCCAACCCCTCGACGCGGGCATGTGGGCCATGTTCCCCATTCTCGTCTATGGTTACGACGAAGCCGCCGACACCGTCTGGATCGCCGACCGGGCGTCCGTCCCCCTCACCGTCACCCCCGCCGAACTTCAGGCCGCCCGCTCCCGTGTCAAAAAAGACAAATTCCGCACCCTCACCCTCGACCCGCCCAACCCGGACAAACTCGTCAGCGCGGTGCAGGCCGGAATTTGGGATTGCATCAAACTGTACACCGAGGCCCCGCCCAAAGGTTCCAAAAACAATTTTGGTTTGCAAGCCTACAATTACTGGGCGGAACTGCTCACCAAACCTAGAGCAAGACTGAGTTGGGAACGCCAATTCCCCGCCGGGCGCAAAATGTTCTCTGCCCTGAACGAAATCTATGACGCCATTCATTTCTTCAACGGCTATCCTTCCGCGGAACGGGGTCTCTTCGCCGATTTCCTCGATGAAGCCAGCGTCATCCTCCACCGCCCCGCCCTCAAAGAGGCTGCAACTCACTTCCGAACCGCCGCCCGTGCCTGGGATGACCTCGGCCTTGCTCTCCTCCCCGACGACATTGCCCCTTTCAAAGAAGCCCGCGAACTAATGCACCGCCGCGCTCACCTCTTCCGCAGTCAGGGAATCGCTGCAATCGAAGAAATCCGTCAGCTCAGCGCCCGCCAGAGCGCCCTCAAAACCCAAATGGAAACGGACTTCCCCCTGGCCCCCGATGAAGTCGTCACGTTCCGCGAAAACCTTGCAGCGTATGTCATACGGGTTCACGATGTAGAAAAAGTAGCTGTGACAGCCTTGCGGGACGCGATGGCATAAATAGGTATGCAGATCTCTCGGATGAATGCAAATAAAAGGTAACTACTCAGCCAGAGTAAGAAGAAGCCAATAAAAAGGTGTGTAGTCCGTGTACAAAAATCTAAAACAAAAACAAAAACGCCAGATCATTCACATTTGTCTGCGTCGGACCAGGACGCAGTAAATCCCCCAATGGATCAAAAAAGTGATAAGCATCATGCCGTGCCAGGAAGTCGTCGGATTTCAGCCCGGCAATTTCTGCGCGTGATAGGGTCTCACTCGTAACCACCGCACCCGCCGCGTCGGTCGGGCCATCCCCCCCGTCCGTCGCCAGCGTGACGAACATCGCGTTGGGAATCTCCGCCATCTTCCGCACAACAGCCAGCGCCATCTCCTGATTCCGCCCGCCTTTCCCAACATCTTTCATTGAACCCCCCAGCGTCACCGTCGTCTCTCCCCCAAAAATTAAACACGCCGGGCGAGATTTCAATCTTCCAATCCTTCGACCCCGCTCAGAACAAGTCTCTAATATCCAATCTCCTTTCTCACTCGCCTCCCCCTGCATATCCGTCGTTACCACCTCTGCCCAGAAACCCTCCAGTTCTGCCTCCTCTCGTGCAGCGTTCGCGGCTAACTCGTTACTGCCCACCAGCACGTTTTGCACCCGATCGAACAATGGATCGTCCGGTTTGGGTGTGTCGGGGATTTCTCCAGCCAATCCCTGCTCCAAATGTGTGCGGATTGCAGGTGGAATAGTTTCCCATAAGTCGTATTTTCGCAGGATCGCCTCCACATCGGCAAACGTGCTGGGGTCGGACACCGTTGGGCCGGAGGCGATGATGTCCAGGGGGTTGCCGACCACGTCGGAAAGGATCAGCGCCGCGACCCGGGCCGGGGATGCTATCCGGGCCAGCCCGCCCCCTTTGACCGTATCGAGATGTTTGCGGAGGGTGTTGATTTCGTGAATCGTTGCCCCACAGGCGAGCAGTTGGTCGGTGAGGGTGCGTAAATCATCCAGGCTGACGACGGGTTGGGTGAGCAAGGCCGATCCGCCCCCGGAAATAACGACGAGGACGAGATCATTTTTCCCTGTTTGGGCGAGTAAAGACGCCATTCGTTGCCCGCCCGCCACTCCCGCCAGGGTCGGGAGGGGATGCCCCGCTTCGAGCAGTTCGACAGGCCCGATCCGGGTTGCCTCGCCCGCCTGACCGGTTTTCGTAATGACCAATCCTTTAGTCAGCTTATCGCCTAAAATGTTGACGACCGCCTCGGCCATTGGCACACTCGCCTTGCCCGCGCCGACAAGAAAAACTCGTTCAAATTCCTGATACGGGCGTCCATTTACAAAAAGCGTATCGCCCTCCCGTCGCAAAAACCGTTCCACTGCCGCACCCGGTTCGACCGCTTGAATGGCAGCGGACAGGATACGGGCAACGCGGGGGCCGTGGGGGAAATTTTGCAAGGAGTGGGTAAGAAAATGTTCGGGAGTCATAGAACGATTATAGCAAAGTACAATACCCAAAATTCGCAATGGAGAGGCAGAGGATGAACATTTACCAAAAAAAAACAGCCATCGTCACCGGTGGCGGAAGTGGAATTGGCCGCGCATTGTGTAGACAATTGGCACAGGCAGGGACAATCGTCCTCGTTGCAGACATCAACGGGCAGGCCGCGCAGGAAACCGCGGAGGACATTTGCCGCGTCGAGATGCAAGCCCGTGCCGCCCAACTAGATGTATCCGACGCAATCGCCGTCCAACAACTGGTGGATAAAACCACCACAGAATTTGGACGACTGGACTTCATGTTCAACAACGCCGGAATCACCCATCTTGGCGAAGTCCGCGACCAATCGCTCGATAACTGGCGACGCGTTATTGACATCAACCTGATGGGAGTAATCTACGGCACGGACGCCGCGTACAGGCAGATGGTTAAACAAGGCAGCGGGCACATCGTCAACATCGCGTCCCTGGCCGGACTGGTTCCCCAACCGACAAGCGTCCCCTACACCGCCAGCAAACACGCCGTTGTTGGGCTGTCCACCGCCCTCCGCGCAGAAGGGGTGGATTTGGGTGTGCGAGTGAGCGTCGTCTGCCCCGCGTTCATCCAGGCCAACATGATCCACGAAAATTCAGTCTTGGGTGTGAAGGTTGCCGACCTCCACGCCCGGCGCAACCTTCGGCTAATGCCCACAGCTGATCAAGCCGCGCGGGCTATCCTGCGCGGAGTGGCGCGAAATGAGGAGATCATCGTTTATCCATTCTATGCCCGTCTGCTCTGGTGGGTCAGCCGCATCATCCCGGCCACCCCTCTGTTCATGCGAAAAAAAATCGTCCGGGATTTCCGGCGATTGCGGAAGAAAGCCATTCCAGGTTCATGACCGTACAATTGGGACGGTAAAAATTCACTTGACATAACGTTAACCGTCCGATACGATTTGCCCCGTCTTCAGGACTTTCAACATTACCTTTCTCGCGTTGCACTACCGCTTCCCAGAAAACAGTAAACTCAGTAACAGGTCTTGCAATGCCACACAGACAGCAAGTCTGCTTTCAGGACGTCCGCCCACTCCACTCAGGCACGCCCCGGCGTGCCTTTTTGTTTAACACGCAATCTCCAATCTCTAATCTCCGATCACCCAATGCCCCCCTCTTACCACCGCTACCACATCCCGACCGCCGACACCCCCGACATCGTCCCCTGGCCCAGCCGGTTCAATGTCGAAGTCAAAATGGCCGGATTGGCAAAGCTGATCATTTCCGAGATGATCCAATACAAAGGCGACACCGAAATCGTCCTCAGCCGACCGTGCCTGTACGGCGTCTTCTCCGGGCCAGTTGGTGGGTTCGCTCCCCGTTCACAGTACTGTGTCGGCTGCCTGCGCTGCACCACCCAATACCCGGAATGGGTCAGCGTCCGCCCCAACCTCGCCCGCCAAAAACTCGGCGACAGCTACTTTACCTTCAATTTCGTCAACGCCATCGCCTACGAAGCCCAAACCGGCCGCGTACCCGTGCGCGGCGCGGGCTACCGCGGCCAGTTCGGTGGCGAAGGCTGGGATGGCATGTGGACGGACATGTCCGAAATCGTCCGCCCCACCCGCGATGGCATCCACGGCCGCGAATTCATCTCCACCTCCGTAGACATCGGAACGAAGCCCAACTATTTAATCTTCGACGGGGAAAATGGACAGCCCGCGGGCGAAGTACCCAACACCTTCAGCCTCCCCCTTCCTACCCTCTTTGACGCACCCCCAGCCGGGGTGGGCAGCGCCACCCTGTACAAGATCCTATCCCAAACAGCCGCCGAAATTGACACCCTTGTCATGCTCCCACCCCGCATCATCATTGACAACAACCTGCGCGGCCCGCACATCGTCCCCCTTGTCACCCCATCCGACCGCGACCTCATCCGCATCCTTCCCTCCGTTCCCCGCATCGTCATGGTAGACGGCTGGACGCCCGATGTGGACAGCACCCTCTACAATGAAATCCGCTTCCGCTTCCCTAACGCCCTGATCGGCCTCCGCACCCCGTTCGTTGGCGGCAACGACCTGCTCGCCCTCGTGGAAATGGGCATCCGCATCTTCCATATGACC